>NZ_DATHKG010000107.1:0-4595 GCF_035489435.1 Flavitalea sp. | reverse complement strand
TCGTTAAAGTGTATAAAATGTGGCGCTTGCATGAACACCTGCCCGGTTTATAGAAAAAGCGGAGGCCTTAGTTATCATAATACCATATCGGGTCCAATTGGCGCCATCCTTGCTCCAAACCTTGATATAAAAAAACACGCCGATCTTCCATATGCATCTACTCTTTGCGGGTCTTGTTCAAATGTTTGCCCGGTAAAAATTAATATTCATGAGCAACTGTATAAATGGCGCCAGGTAATTGTTAAAGAGGGTTATGCCGCAAATACAAAAGCAATGAGTATGAAAGCAATGGCCTGGACTTTATCTTCACCCAGTACTTTTACAAATGCCGGCAAAGCAGGCAGATGGTTTTTACATAATATCCCATTTGTAATAAATAATAAATTCAATTTATGGTATAAACAACGTGAGATGCCAGAAAGTCCAAAGGAATCTTTTGCTGAGTGGTATGCTAAATCCGAAGCCGGTAAACCGGCTAAAACTTAGCCCGCTAAACCCTTAGGAGGAACAAAAATAATTTTATGAATACAAGGGAAAAGATATTGCAGGCGGTTTTAAAAAATCAGCCTCAAACTACACCGCTGCCAGATATAAGTAATTTTAAAGGCGATCATAATGACGCCGTTCAAAGATATATCAGCGTCTTTAATGCTATAGGCGGTGTTGCTTTGTTGGTTGATGATATAGCCGAAGTTAAAGTGCTGATCAATAAAAATTTTGATGTTAACAAACGTATAGTCACCACGCTGCCCGAATTAGGTGACGTAGCTGAATTGATATCAGGCACTGTTAATCCGCATACCTACGAAGATGTTGAGCTGGCTGTTTTACAAGCACATTTGTTTGTAGCTGAAAACGGAGCGGTATGGCTAACAGATCAATTAATGGGGCAACGAATAATTCCATATATATGCCAGCATCTTGCTGTAGTTGTTTCTGCTGCAAGCATTGTTCCAACGCTGCACGAAGCCTATGAAAAAATCGGTACTGGCGATTATAGTTTTGGAGGCTTTATTAGTGGCCCTTCAAAAACTGCAGATATTGAACAGGCACTTGTGCTTGGCGCACACGGTCCATTAACTATGACGGTGTTTATTCTTAGATAACCATTAAGACCCGCACTCACTATAATAATTCATTTTCCAATATGACAAATAACATCGCAATTAACGGCAATCTTCAGCAGGTATATGCAGATATTTATACCCCTGAATCACTTTCGGCTCTTTCAGCGCTTGCGCATTTTAACAGGGACATAAAGGAGGTGATGACGGCAAGAATACAACGCAGAAAAGACCGACTTGAGCAAAAGAAAAGGATCGCATTTTCTGATGCTGAAAATTTTATTCCACGCACTACAATAAAAGTACAGGATGCCCGGGATGGCAGATTTGAAGGGGCAGTTATTCCTGCTGATCTGCAAAGGCAATGGATACAGGGAACTGGTCCTGCTGCCAAACCAAATGCGCCGTTGGAAAATAGTATCCGGAATGTTGCTTATGCCTTGCTTTCAGGTGCAGACGGTTGGATGTTTGACGGAGAAGATGCGCTTGGACAGATAGCAACGATGTCGCTCGATAACCAGCGTAACCTGAAGTTGGCTATCAGTAAAGATCCGGTATTTTTGAAAGTAGCAGAGCAGGTGGCCGTTGAAATGAACAAGTGGAGTACTGGTTTCTTTGGGCGTAACATTATTACAAACTGGAAACAACAGCTCGACTTTACGACAAAAATTTTTCGTGCTCGCGGCCTTCATCTTGACGATCGTCACATACTTGATGGAGAAGGTGTGGCCATGGCTGCATCGATAGTTGATCTGACTTTATATGTTGTAAACAATTATAAGGCGTTGCAAAAGGCAGGATCGTCAATAGTACTCTATCTACCAAAGATCCAAATTGCAGGCGAGGCCGCGCTGTGGAACGATATAATTACCGCGCTTGAAGATCATCTTAAGCTACCTGTTGGAACCATTAAGGTTTACGTACTGGTAGAACAGCTTGAAGCAACTTTCCAGCTAATGGAAATACGTGCTGCCCTGGGAAAACATTTTGTGGGATATAACACGGGACGCTGGGATTATATCAATAGCGTAGCAGATGCGATGGCCTGGGACAAAAGTTTTGTCAATCCGGATATCGAAGCCATCACAATGACTTATGGTTATATGCGTAATTATGAAAACCGCGTTAGATGCGCTGTCAATACGCCTGATGTCAATGGCAATTTTGCTTTATGGCAGGGCGGTATGGAGCCTAATATACCAGTGGGATCGGAGGAAGGCGTAAAGGCAAGTATGAAAAAAGCGATGGCTGGTGCTGAGCGCGAGCAAACTGAAGGTGCGAGTGGAAAATGGGTTGCACATTGGAAGATGGTGAATATTGTAAGACCCATATGGGAAAAGGTTGGTCAGCCAAACCAGACTGGCAGGGCATTCCCCCGGCTCACCTATTCACAACAAGATGCTGACGGACTTATACTTATTGAAACTGCGCCAACGACTATCCGTGGTGCACGTAACCTCCTGAGTGTTGCCATCCAATATGGAAATGCGTTTGGACAGGGAATGCAGGCAGCAGCACTTAAGGCTGCCGATTTTTTTGGGAATGACGATATCTTATACCTGATGGAAGATATGGCAACAGGAGAAATAAGGTTAAGTATCTTATGGGAATGGGTGCATAAAAGTGCAATACTTACTGAAGATGATCCGCAATCAGGAATTAAGAAGGGCGACCATTTTTCGATTGCATTGTTTGAGAAATTGCTTGAAGAGGAGTATGAGAAGTTGCTGAAAGCCGGAAATAAAGATGTGTATGATGAATCGAAAACAACCACGCTTCCTATATCACGAGAGATTGTTGTCGCTTATATTCACAGCCGCGAGAAACTCCCCTGGTTCATAGATCTGCTCAATCTTAACCTCAATAACAAAAGCCTGGAACTGGCAAAGGACAGGATTGCCATGTACATTAATGCATTTAAGAAAGATGGCAGACGTATCACGGAAAATCTGGAATTTACGCGACAACTAATAATACGGTAGATTACTTCTGATGAGCCGGCGCAGTATCACCTGATGATCTCATTGAAAGATTTCGGAAAATCTTCCTGGTAAATTTCTTTGTATTCTTTGGTAAAGTTGAGATATGTTGTATTTGCAAGGGCGTGTCTTTTCAATATGATCAGACTCTTGCATTTATACTCCAGTGCCTGCTCGTTCAACCGGTCGAAATGGAATATGCAGTTGACAATCTCAATGATAAATTCTGCCTCCTGGTGTATATCAACTTTTTCTATGTAACGGATACAGAGGTCAATAACGGAATTTGAGATCGATGATTTTACATCATCGAGCCAGCTGTATTCGGTTTGTGACAGGAAGTTGCCCCGACGGACAATGGTTAATAAATTCTCAATGTAAGTCCTGTCAATAGTGGCAGCCGAAAATTGCAAAGCCGTTAATTCGGCGAAGTCAATGTAAACTGAATTATCGGGGGATTGAAATTTCCATAAGCCGGATTCTTTTGTGATGACCGGAGAACCCAACTTTTCTACAATGGATTTCAACTTGGCGATATTCACAGACCGGTTATTTTTTGCATCCTTTTCAGATTTGTTATGCCAGAGCAATTCAGTCAGCGCTTCTGATGAGATGCCCCTGTTTTCCCGAATGGAATTGATAAGAATCAGCAGGAAAAGTTCTTTTAACAGTGGAGTAAATAGTCTGGTGATATCGTTGCCACGCATGTCGGTTACATGAAAAGGGCCAAACAGAAATATCGCTGGACCTTCTGCCGGTTCAGACTGGGAAAAGAAGTTGCCCGGCAGGAATTCGGAATGAACACCGCCATGATGTGAACCCGGTTCATCATGTTCACGCTGGTTACCCGGCACTGCAGGAAGCTTTACATCACGGCGGACAAGCACTTTTCTTCTTTGGCGCCTTATTAAATAAGCCAGCGATAGCGCAAGGCCTACAAATCCGGCTATAATCAGCCCGGTCCATATCTCGCCATTGTTTTCAGTCCTTACAGTCTGTGCTGCTGAAATTTCATTAGGCGGAAAATCAAGTGTGTAAATCCTTACAACCGAGACACTGTCTTTGCCGGTGAAAAGAGTAACTGCAATCAGTTTTTTTGATGAAGGCGCAAAAAACAGGTCGGCAAATGATTCGATATCATGAAATTCGTAAGGTATAGTATCACCTAATAATTGGTAAGCACCCGAATCCAATGAACCTTTTAATAATTGAATGGATGAATTGAACCGGTCGCGCGCGTATACCAGTGAATAATAATTCCGGGTGGAAGAGTCAATCACCAGGCTGTTTCCGAAAGCAAAATGTTTTGCCGGCTCCTCAAGTTGTTGCAATTTCTTAAACGATCCTGACCGGACGCTGTAAGCCATAAGGTCATAGCTATGTTTGGGGTTGATTTTTTGATCGCCCGTGTTACTACCATAACCGCCCAGTATATACGCAGTGTCTCTTGCTGCATTAGTTCCAAGTGCTGCAAGATAACGGGGCATGAAAAAATTACCTTTTGTTGCAATCGTATCCCATTTTTTTGATGAAAAATGATACCGGTATATAC
>NZ_DATHKG010000106.1:0-30226 GCF_035489435.1 Flavitalea sp. | reverse complement strand
TTACAATCACTTCAGCAGCAACAACCTGCTTCTGGAATTTCCCGATGGTTCAGGGAAAAAAGGTAGCAGATACCCATCAATATAAATTTAATATCATCGATACACCCGGACACGTGGATTTCACCGTTGAGGTTGAACGTTCATTGCGTGTTCTGGATGGATTGCTGGCACTTTTCTGTGCTGTTTCCGGGGTTGAGCCTCAGTCTGAAACAGTTTGGCGCCAGGCAAATAAATATAAAGTTCCAAGGATCGGTTTCGTAAACAAAATGGACCGGGCCGGTGCTGACTTCCTTAACGTGGTAAAACAGGTGAGGGAAATGTTGGGTGCCAAGGCTGTGCCATTACAGCTGCCAATTGGTGCTGAAGATGGTTTCAAAGGCGTGGTAGATCTTATTACCATGAAGGGAATGATCTGGGATGATGCAACCCAGGGAATGACTTTTAATGAAGTTCCTATTCCTGAAGATATGAAGGCTGATGTTGACGAATGGAGACAACATTTGATTGAAGCTGTTGCTGACTACGATGACAAGCTCCTGGAGAAATTCTTTGATGATCCTAATACAATCACTGAAGCAGAGATTCATGAGGCCATCCGTAAAGCGACTATCGATATTTCCATCATTCCCATGATGTGTGGTTCATCTTTCAAAAATAAAGGTGTTCAAACAGCACTTGATGCAATCGTTCGTTACCTTCCAGGACCACTGGATATCGAAGCTGTAACCGGAATCAATCCTGATACCGGTGAAGAAGTTACCCGGACAGCAGATCCAAAGGGACCTTTTGCAGCTTTGGCTTTCAAGATCATGACCGATCCTTTTGTGGGTCGTCTCGCTTTCTTCCGGGCATATTCAGGAAGACTGGATTCCGGTAGTTACGTTCTTAACACACGTACCGGCAAAAATGAAAGAATCAGCCGTATCATGCAGATGCATGCAAACAAGCAACACCCGATCGATTTTATCGAGGCTGGTGATATTGGTGCAGCTGTAGGATTCAAGGATATTAAAACAGGAGATACATTGTGCAACGAAGATCAACCGATCGTTCTTGAATCAATGACATTCCCTGAACCGGTTATCGCGATAGCTATCGAGCCAAAAACTCAGGCTGACGTTGATAAGATGGGAATGGCAATTGCTAAACTGGTAGAAGAAGATCCGACTCTTCGTGTAAACACAGACGAAGAAACCGGTCAGACTATCCTCCAGGGGATGGGTGAACTTCACCTGGAGATCATCGTTGACCGTATGAAACGCGAGTTCAAAGTTGAAATCAACCAGGGTGCACCACAGGTGGCTTATAAAGAGTCTCTTGGAAAAACAATTGAACACCGTGAAACACTGAAAAAGCAAACCGGTGGTCGTGGTAAGTTCGCCGATATCATTTTTGAAATCGGACCTGCTGATGAAGAATTCCTGAAAGAAGACAAAGGCAAATACCAGTTTGTAAATGATATTTTCGGAGGTTCAATTCCACGTGAGTTTGTTCCTGCGATTCAGAAAGGTTTTGAACAGGCAATGAAAAACGGTGTATTGGCAAATTATCCGCTTGATAATATGAAGGTGCGTGTATTTGATGGTAGTTTCCACGCTGTGGATAGTGATGCGATGAGTTTCGAGCTTTGTGCAAAACAAGGTTTCCGTGAAGCTGCCCGCAAAGCAAAACCAACTTTGCTGGAACCAATCATGAGAGTGGAAGTGTTGACCCCAGACCAGTATATGGGTGATGTTACGGGTGATCTTAACCGTCGTCGTGGTATGCTGGAAGGTATGGACAGCAAACATGGAGTACAGGTAATTAAAGCAAAGGTGCCATTGAGTGAAATGTTCGGGTATGTAACACAGCTCCGTTCATTGTCATCAGGCCGTGCAACTTCAACCATGGAGTTCAGTCATTATTCACCTGCACCAAACAATATCGCTGAAGAAGTGGTAGCCAAGGTGAAGGGTAAAGCAAAGGTTGACTAAGCTTTTATTGTTATAGATTTGAAACGCCCCCCACATTATGTGAGGGGCGTTTTTTTGTAGTTATAACTGATTTTACAACAAACTGTTAATACCATCCTTTGCCTTAAACTTTAAAATCCGCTGACCTTCCAATAGGTATAATAAAACTATTGGCAATGAAAAAGAATATTACCCGCTTCTTCCTGGTTAGTTCAATGTTACTGGGAATGTCCTGGGCCAGCGAAGCCCAGATAGTAGTAAGAGTAAGACCCATGGTTCCACAAGTAAGGATTCACCCGCTGGCTCCATCACCAAGGCATATCTGGATTGAAGGTGAGTGGGTAGGCCGGGGCCGGAATTATGCCTGGCAGGATGGATACTGGGCAATGCCACGCCGTGGACATCGTTATTCAAGAGGATACTGGAGAGATACTCATCACGGTTATGTGTGGGTGCCGGGCAGTTGGCAACGTGGCAGGTACCATCGGTAATTCAACTCAGTCCCTTTGAAAATATACCCTTCTATATAAAGGTTCAAATTTCGTTCACTATTAAGCCCGGCTCAGTCCGGGTTTCTTGTTTTAATTCGCGGGCATTGAACTAATTTTACACCCCTGAGAAAAATTCCACAAAACTTGTTATGGTAAGAAACTTATTTTGTTTGCCTGTTCCGTTCTTATTGTTTTTAGCCTGCTGTTCGTCAGTAGCATTAGGGCAGGGAAATTTGAAATGGGCCAAATCCGGAGATTCTTATTACCGGATTGAGGCGGGAGAGATTGTACAATACCAGCTTCCTGCGCAAACAAGGACAGTACTGGTAAGCAAGGAAAAGTTGAAACCTGCCGGAGAATCAAAATACATTGTGCCGGCATCTTTTTCGCTTACATCCTCCAACGACAAGGTTTTGATTTTTACAAATACCAAAAAAGTCTGGAGGCTCAATACCCGTGGTGATTACTGGGTGCTGGATCTCAAATCAAATACTTTCAGAAAGCTGGGAGCCGGATTACCAGCTTCTTCACTAATGTTTGCGAAGTTCTCCCCCGATGCAAAAACAGTAGCTTATGTGAGTGAGTACAACATTTTTGCAGAAGATGTGGCGACCGGAAAGATAATACAGCTTACTTCCGATGGAAACAGGAAACTTATAAACGGAACTTTTGACTGGGTCTATGAGGAAGAATTCTTTTGCCGTGACGGATTCCGCTGGAGCCCGGATAGTCGCCGGATCGCATTCTGGCAGATCGATGCGCGGCGTACTAAAGATTATCTCATGGTCAACAACACAGATTCCATCTATCCTTTCGCCGTGCCGGTTGAATACCCGATTTCAGGAGAACCGCCATCACCTTTCAAAATCGGGGTGATTGATATTGCTTCTGCCGCTACAAAATGGATGAATTTGCCTACTGATCCTTCTCTCGGCTCCTATCTGCCCAGAATGGAATGGGCAGCCAATAACCAGGAGATTATCGTTCAGCATCTAAACAGGAAACAAAACGAATCAAACCTGATTCTTTGCAACGCTTCTACCGGTGAGCATGATATTATTTATAAGGAAAAAGATTCTGCGTGGATCGACATTCAGCCTTCCTGGGATAATGATTATATCTGGGGAGGATGGGACTGGGTTAACCAGGGTAAAGAATTTCTTTGGACAAGCGAAAAAGACGGGTGGCGGCATATTTACCGGGTTAGCCGGGATGGCAAAAAAGAAACACTGGTCACCAGGGGCAATTACGATGTTATTGATATTACCGGGATAAATGAAAAGACAGGTTTTATCTACTTCACGGCTTCTCCGGATAATGCGACACAGAGCTATCTATACAAAGCCAGGCTTGATGGCAAAGGGACACTTCAAAGAATAACGCCCATAAATCAGAATGGTACTCACAGTTATGATATGGGCCCTGGCGCACTGTATGCCATGCACAATTTCTCTAATCATTATACAGCAACAGTGCAGGAAATGATCACAGTTTCAGATCATAAAGGGATCAATTCAGAGAATAAGGTAAATGAGGCTTTGAGCAAAGCAGACAGTACTAAAGCAAAAACCAGGTTTTTCAGGGTTAAAACAGCTGACGGAGTTGAAATGGACGGCTGGATGGTAAAACCATCGGATTTTGATTCTTCAAAAAAATACCCGGTAGTGTTTTTTGTGTATTCCGAACCTGCCGGCCAGGAAGTGCGGGACGTGTATGGAATAAGCAACAATTGGCTTTACAAGGGTGATATGGCTGCAGACGGTTATATTTATATCAGTATAGATAACCGGGGAACACCGGTTCCTAAAGGCAGCGCCTGGCGAAAATCTGTTTACCGGAAAATCGGGCGTCTGAATATTTCCGATCAGGCAAGTGCCGCAAGGGAAATTTTGAAATGGTCATTTGTTGATACCTCCAGGATTGCAGTGTGGGGATGGAGTGGTGGGGGTTCCGCAACGCTCAACCTGATGTTTCAATACCCGGGAATTTATAAAACCGGGATTGCCGTCGCGGCAGTGGCTAACCAGCGGACCTATGACAATATTTACCAGGAGCGTTATATGGGATTGCCCCAGGAAAATCCGGAGGATTTCAGGGATGGCTCACCGATAACTTATGCATCTAAATTGAAAGGAAACCTTCTGTACATTCACGGCACCGGCGATGATAATGTTCATTATAACAATGCTGAAATGCTTATTAATGAGCTTGTTAAACACAATCGCCAGTTCCAGTTGATGTCATACCCGAACCGCACTCATGGTATTTCGGAGGGGGCAGGTACCGGAACTCACCTGTCGACATTGTATACAGAGTACTTACGGAAAAATTGTCCGCCCGGAGGCCGGTAAAAAGAAACGAATACTTTATATTTGCGCCCCGGATTTTAGACAATAGAGGTTGGCGTAAAGGGGAAACCGGGATGCAATTACATTATTAATCGAATCTGGGGTGCAGGTAGAAAAGGTTGAAGTAAAGGAATTGTTCAGTTTTTTGGAAAAAAGTGCAGAATTCTTTTGCCGATAACAAGATTGCACTTACCTTTGCACTCCCAATTAAAAATTGGATTTAGGCATATGTCTCAGAGAATCAGAATAAAATTACAGTCTTACGATCACAACCTGGTAGATAAATCTGCCGAGAAGATCGTTAAAACAGTGCGTACAACAGGCGCGGTAGTTACAGGACCTATTCCTTTACCTACACGTAAAAAGATTTTTACGGTTCTGCGTTCTCCGCACGTAAACAAGAAGAGTCGTGAGCAGTTCCAGTTGTGCACGCACAAGCGTTTGCTGGACATTTATACTTCGTCTTCACGTACAGTAGATGCGCTTAGTAAGCTCGATCTGCCAAGCGGTGTTGATGTTGAGATCAAAGCATGATGAATGATGAACCCTGTCAGGGTTATTAAATACTGACAGGGTTTTTCTATAAAAGAAGTTCTTTCAATCCTATCTGTAAACAGAGTAATCTTAAAACAGCGCTGGGAGAGGGTAACTGGAAACAGGAACCTGGTAAACAAAATTAAAATATGAACTAGCCCTTCGAGGTTAGTTTACCGTCGGTACTTCCTCTCCCACAAGTGGGAAAATCGGAAAAGGTCGGCGGCAAACGGGGATTGAAGTTGCCAATGATTGCACAGCAGTCATTTTGCGAATGTCTCTTCAACCTTTCGAAGGCACAAATTGTACTAACAATGAAAGGAATTATTGGCAAAAAAATTGGGATGACCAGCATCTTCGGCCCCGATGGTAAGCAGACCCCCTGCACCATTATTGAAGCGGGTCCTAATGTAGTGACCCAGGTAAAGACTACAGAAACCGATGGATACAACGCTATCCAGTTAGCATTCGGCGATAAGAACGAGAAACACACTATCTCTGCCGAAAAAAATCACTTCGCTAAAGCCAATACAGCAGCAAAAAAGTTTGTAAAAGAATTTCGCGATTACTCTCTTGAGAAAACACTCGGTGAAACAATCACTGTAGACATTTTCGCTGAAGGAGATAAAGTTGAAATCGTAGGAACCACTAAAGGAAAAGGTTTCCAGGGTGTTGTAAAACGTCATGGTTTTTCCGGTGTGGGTGGTCAGTCGCACGGTCAGCACGATCGTTCGAGAGCTCCGGGTTCTATCGGTAACTCTTCTGATGCTTCTCGTGTATTCAAGGGTATGCGTATGGCCGGCCGTATGGGTGGTGACCGTGTAAAGGTTAAAGGACTGAAAGTCGTTAAGATCTTTACTGAAAAGAATTACTTACTGGTTACCGGCTCGGTTCCTGGTCATAATGGATCAATTGTCTTAATTCAGAAATAATAGGATACGATGCAAGTAGATGTATTAAATATAAAAGGTGAAAAATCGGGACGCTCTGTTGAGTTGCCTGATGAAATATTCGGTCTTGAGCCGAACGATCACGTAATCTATCTGGCGGTTAAACAGCATCTTGCTGCACAACGCCAGGGAACGCATAAAGTGAAGACACGTCTTGAAGTTAAAGGTTCAAGCAAAAAACTTCATCGCCAGAAAGGTACCGGTGGTGCACGTAAAGGTAATCTCCGTAGTCCTTTGAACAAGGGTGGTGGTACTATCTTCGGACCAAAACCACGTGATTATGATTTCAAACTTAACCGTAAGGTTAAGGATCTTGCTAAAATGGGCGCATTGTCTTATAAGGCAAAAGCAAATGCAATCATGATTGTTGAAGATATCAACCTGGAAGTACCAAAAACAAAAGAAATTCTCGGCATTCTGAAAGGACTCAACATCGCTTCAAAGAAGTTGTTGTTTGTTTATCCTGAAGATAACGATAACCTTTTCCTGAGTGTACGTAACATTCCAAAAGTGAATGGTACTTTACTCGCAGACATCAACACTTACGATCTTATCAATGCAGATGTGTTGATATTGACTGAAAGTACAGCAAAAATTTTCGCTGAAGACGAAGCTGAAGTTGAAGCATAAATAGCCCTCCCGTAAGTACGGGATGACAATTATAAATTTTCAAATAGAGTGTTATATGAGACTCGCAGAAGTTCTGGTAAAACCAATCGTTACTGAAAAAAGCAATAAGCTTTCTGATAGCAGCCGTACATACGCTTTCCGCGTAGCGCGGAAATCAAATAAACTTGAGATCAAAAAAGCGATCGAAGAGTTTTACGGGGTAAACGTTATCGAAGTAAATACGGTGGTAGTTCCCGGAAAAGCAAAATCACGATTCACCAAAGCAGGAGTTATCTCCGGCCGTAAGCCAGCTTACAAAAAGGCATATGTAAAAGTAGCCGTAGGTGAAACAATAGATCTGTACGCAAACATTTAATAAGCGGACATCTGATAAGAATGGCGAGTCAATCGCCGCAAAGAATTGACTAAGATTTTAAAAACCGAATAAGCATTAAAACATGCCACTAAGAAAATACAAACCCATTACCGCAGGAACTCGTTGGAGAATTGGTAATGCATTTGCCGAGATAACAAGTGATACACCGGAAAAGAGCCTTCTTGAAAGCACTAAATCTACCGCAGGCAGAAATGCCCAGGGTCGCAGATCAATGCGCTACAGGGGCGGTGGTCACAAGAAGATGTATCGTTTGGTAGACTTCAAGAGAGATAAGAAAAATGTTCCTGCAGTTGTTGCAACGATTGAGTACGATCCAAACCGTACTGCCTTTATTGCATTGCTGCATTATGCTGATGGCGAAAAACGTTATATCATCGCGCCTCAGGGTTTGCAGGTTGGTGGTTCTGTTATTTCAGGTGATAATGTTGCACCAGAAATTGGAAACGCCTTACAGATGAAGAATATTCCTCTGGGAACAAATGTTCACAATATAGAAATGCAACCAGGTCAGGGTGGTAAACTGGCTCGAAGCGCTGGTTCCTCTGCCCAGCTGACAAATAAGGAAGAAAGGTACGCAGTATTGAAAATGCCTTCCGGTGAATTGAGAAAAGTGTTGGTTAATGGATACGCAACTGTTGGAATCGTTAGCAACAGCGACCATAACCTTGAAACAATGGGTAAAGCCGGGCGTAATCGCTGGAGAGGTATAACTCCAAGAACACGTGGTGTTGCGATGAACCCTGTAGATCACCCGATGGGTGGTGGTGAAGGTAAAGCTTCAGGTGGCCATCCGCGCTCGAGAACTGGTAAATACGCCAAGGGCTTGAAGACACGTCAAAGAGGAAAAGGAAGCGATAAGCTGATTATCCAGACCAAGAAGGGTAAAAAATTAGCGAAGTAATTTAAATTTTCAAATTCAAACTTTCAAATTACCATGGCTCGTTCAATTAAAAAAGGCCCTTACGTAGCTGCCGGACTTGAAGAAAAAGTGTTGGCGATTAACGAAGGTAAAAACAAGAGAAGTGTGATTAAAACATGGAGCCGCCGGTCGACCATTACACCGGACTTCGTGGGACATACTTTTGCTGTGCACAACGGTAACAAATTCATTCCCGTTTACGTGACTGAATTTATGGTTGGTCATAAACTCGGGGAGTTTGCACCTACCCGGAACTTCAAAGGTCACTCAAGTAAAAAAGTAGCGTAATACTTACCTGGGCATAAGGTAAAGGAGGACAGCGTCCGCCGGAGCCTTGGCGAAGGAGGAAAAACATAATAAAAATGGAAGCAGTAGCTAAACTTAAAAATTACCCCACATCGCCACGCAGGATGCGTTTACTGGCTGATGAAATCCGCGGCGTGGAAGTGGAAAAGGCATTGGCTTTTTTGGAATACCATCCACAACACTCTGCCACACCTTTACACAAATTATTGTTGAGCGCAATTAACAACTGGAAGCAGAAGAACGAGAACGAAAGTGCAGAAGATGCTAACCTGATTGTAAAGACAGTATTTGTAGATGGTGCAAGAACGTTGAAAAGAATGTTACCGGCTCCACAGGGCAGGGCATACAGGATGCGTAAACGCAGTAATCATGTTACCCTGATTGTAGATACTAAGACAACAACTAAATAATTCATATCAAATTATAATAAATGGGTCAGAAAACAAATCCTATTGGTGCCAGGTTAGGGATCATTCGCGGTTGGGAATCTAACTGGTATGGTAACAAAAGAGATTTCTCTACCAAGTTGATCGAAGACAACAGGATCAGAACTTACCTGATGGCGCGTATCAATAAGGGTGGTATCTCCAAGATCGTTATTGAGCGCACGCTTAATAAACTGATTGTAACCATTCATACATCCAAGCCAGGTATCATCATTGGTAAAGGTGGTGGTGAGGTTGACCGTATTAAAGAAGAGTTGAAGAAATTAACCGGTAAGGATGATGTTCAGATTAATATCCTGGAGATCCGTCGTCCCGAACTGGATGCGATGATTGTAGGTGATACTATCGCGCGCCAGATTGAAAACCGTATCAATTATAAAAGAGCTATCAAAATGGCAATAGCTTCTGCACTGCGCATGGGTGCTGAAGGTATTAAGATCAAAGTTGGTGGTCGTTTGGGCGGTGCTGAAATCGCACGTTCGGAAGAAATCAAACAGGGACGTACTCCTTTACATACACTTCGCATGGATATCGATTATGCAAACGTATTTGCACTTACTGTTTATGGTAAGATTGGTATCAAGGTATGGATCTGTAAAGGTGAAGTTCTTGGACAACGTGATCTGAATCCGAATTTTGTTGGTGGTAAGAGTGACGTAAGTGACAGAAGAGATCGTCCGAATGATGATATGAGAGATCCGCGTGGTGGTGGCGGTGACAGAAGAGGTGGTGGTGATCGCAGAGGCGGCGGACCAGGCGGCGACCGCAACAGAGGCGGTGGTGGCGGTGGTGACAGAAGAGGCCCGGCCGGCGGCGGTGGAAGAAGATAGTAGATAATAAATCATCCAATTTTCAAATTTTCAAATTTTAGATAGATGTTACAGCCAAAAAGAACCAAACATAGGAAAGCGCAGAAAGGGCGCATCCGGGAAGTGGCAAAACGCGGATATTCCATTTCATTCGGTTCATTCGCTCTGAAAGCTATGGAACCTATTTGGTTGACGAATCGCCAGATCGAAGCAGCACGCCAGGCAATGACCCGTGCTATGAAAAGAGAAGGTAATGTTTGGATCCGTATATTCCCTGACAAGCCAATTACCCGCAAACCACAGGAAGTGAGAATGGGTAAAGGTAAAGGTAACCCTGAATTCTGGGCTGCTGTAGTTGAACCAGGACGTATCTTATTTGAGTGCGACGGTGTTACTGAAACAGTTGCGAAAGAAGCTTTCCATCTTGCTGCTCAGAAACTGCCGATCAAAACAAAGTTCATTACCCGCCGCGATTACCAGGCGGATGTGATCACCAAATAAATTGTCAAATTTTTCAATTAGCATAAGATGTCAAAGAGAATCGAATTCGTAAATAGCCTGAAAGATGTGAGTGCAAAAGATCTGAAGGCGAGAATCCAGGAAGATGAGTTACGTCTTAAGAAACTGGAATTCGCTCATGCAATTTCTCCATTGGAGAATCCAATGAGTATCCGTGATCTGCGTAAGGATCTCGCACGTCTCAAAACCTTTCTTCAATCAAAGAAAGAAGAGGTAGAATCAAAATAAATGAATCTGAAAATTTGAAGACTGCTGATGATTACAAGCTTTCATTTTCAAATTTTCAAATTTTCAAATTTATAAATTATAACAATGGCTGAAAATACAACAAGCGCTGAAGAAAGAAATTTGCGTAAAATAAGAACCGGTGTGGTTACCAGCAACAAGATGGCTAAGACTATCACGGTAGCTGTTGAAAGAAGGGTAAAACACCCTATCTATGGTAAGTTCGTTAAAAAGACTACCAAGTTCCATGCTCATGATGAAAAGGATGAGTGCACTATCGGTGATGTTGTAAAGATCATGGAAAGCCGTCCATTAAGCAAGACCAAACGTTGGAGACTTGTTGAAGTGGTGGAAAAAGCGAAATAATCATTAACCACAATTCTCAAATCGTAAAAAGATGATTCAGCAAGAAAGCAGATTAAATGTAGCTGATAATAGTGGCGCCAAGGAAGTGTTATGTATCCGTGTATTAGGGAATAGCGGCCAGGATTATGCTAAAATCGGAGATAAGATCGTAGTAACTGTAAAGGACGCGATCCCTGCCGGTGGTATTAAAAAAGGAACAGTAACCAAAGCGGTTATCGTACGTACAAAAAATAAACTGCGTCGTAAAGACGGATCTTATATCCGCTTCGATGACAATGCAGTTGTTTTATTGAACGCTTCTGATGAGCCACGCGGTACCCGTATTTTCGGGCCGGTTGCCAGGGAACTGCGCGATAAGGGATATATGAAAATCATTTCCCTCGCCCCGGAAGTTCTTTAGGCGATCAACAATGAGAGGCAACGATCATTGACATCACAACAGACCAACAATTTCTCATTAAGAGACAAATTATATAACAATGAGTACAAGATTCAAAGCCAAGTTTAATATCAAGAAGGGTGACATGGTTGTTGTTATTTCAGGTGCATCCCGCCCCAGGAAAGACGACAGTGGCAAGGTTGTCTACAAACCCCGTAAAGTACTGGAAGTATTTCCGGAAACTGAAAAGGTACTAGTAGAAGGAGTGCATGTAGTTACCAAACACACCAAACCTTCTGCCCGTGATACTAAAGGTGGCATCGTTAAAAAGGAATTGCCTGTGCATATCTCCAATGTAATGTTGTGGGATGCAAAAAGCAACGCTCCTTCAAAAGTAAAACGTACCCGCGAAAATGGTAAACTGGTACGAATAGCAAAAAAATCCGGCGAGGTTATTAAATAATCACAATCATGAGCACAACAAATTATACTCCGAGATTAGCAGATAAGTACAAGAAAGATGTTATACCTGCAATGATGAAACGCTTTAGTTATACCAGCGTTATGCAGGTTCCTAAACTTGAAAAGATCTGCCTCAACCGCGGTGTTAACGGCGCGGTGACTGATAAAAAGCTGGTTGATATTGCAGTTGAAGAACTGACAACGATCACTGGTCAGAAAGCAGTATCTACCCTGTCTAAAAAGGATATCTCAAACTTCAAGCTAAGAAAGGCTATGCCGATCGGTGCAAGGGTTACGCTTCGTGGTGTTAAGATGTATGAGTTCCTCGACAGGCTCATTGCAACTGCACTGCCACGTGTACGTGACTTCAAAGGAGTAAATGAAAAGTCTTTCGATGGCCGTGGAAATTATACGCTCGGTGTTACTGAGCAGATCATTTTCCCTGAAATCGATATTGACAAGGTAAACAGGATCACTGGTATGGACATCACATTCGTTACCACTGCCCAGACAAACGAAGAAGCATACGAACTTTTGAAAGAAATGGGTATGCCGTTTAAGAACGCTAAAAAAGGCGAAGAGCTCGCTTAAGTTAGCAGCATCACATAAAAACAGCAAGTACTAAAATTAAATAATAAATATGGCAAAGGAATCAGTTAAAGCCAGACAGAGAAAGAGAGTACGCCTGGTAGCCCAGTTTGCTGAAAAGCGTGCAGCGCTTAAAGCAGCAGGAGATTACAAAGCTCTTGATGAACTGCCGAAGAATGCTTCTCCGGTACGTTTGAAAAACCGTTGTCAGCTCACTGGCAGACCAAGAGGTTATATCCGTTATTTCGGTATGTCTCGCGTTACTTTCCGTGAGATGGCTTTGAATGGTAAGATCCCTGGTATCCGTAAGGCGAGCTGGTAGTCCTCCTTCGCAGCTTCAGATTACTGGGGTGTGAAGTTTAAGGGCTTCAGCGGACAAGGATTTTTAAGTGGAGATTTTCATAAAGGTTGCCGAAAGGGACTGAAAACTTCCAAACTGAAACGACTTTTTAACAATTAACAATTTTCAACTGAGATTATATGGTAACTGATCCTATAGCAGACTTCCTGACCCGAGTACGTAACGCACAACTAGCGGGTCATAGAATTGTGGAGATCCCTGCTTCAAATCTGAAAAAGAGGATTACCGAAATCTTGTACGACCAGGGTTATATCCTAAAATACAAGTTCGAGGACGACAACAAACAAGGTGTTATTAAAATAGCGCTGAAATACGATCCGACAAGCAAAGAACCTGCTATCCGCTCGCTTGAAAGAGTTAGCCGTCCGGGACTTCGCCAGTATTCCAGCCCCGGCGAATTCAAACGTGTGAAGAATGGTCTTGGCGTTGCTATCATCAGTACATCAAAAGGTGTAATGACAGACAAGCAGGCTAAAACCCAGAATGTAGGTGGTGAAGTTTTGTGCTATATCTATTAATATAAACAACGGTTGCCTGACAATTAAGCTCTCTATACGGAGCTGAACACGTTCAACCGGTAATTCAATTTTTTCAAAATAATAATTCTAAAATTATGTCCCGTATAGGTAAACAACCCGTTCAATTGCCATCAGGCGTTACACTTACAGTAGGAGCAAACAATATCCTGACTGTTAAAGGGCCAAAAGGCGAATTAAAGCAAACTGTTGATCGTGATATCAAAGTTGAAGTTAAAGATGGCCAGGTAGAAATTACCCGTCCAACTGATCAGATCCGTCACCGTGCCATGCATGGTTTGTATCGCTCACTGGTTGCCAACATGGTAAAAGGTGTGACTGAAGGCTACAAGAAAAATCTTGAGCTGGTGGGTGTAGGTTATAAGGCTGCCAGCACCGGCAATCTGCTTGACCTTGCATTAGGATATTCTCACAATATCATTTTCGAGGTACCTAAAGAACTCCAGGTTAAAACTGAACAGGCAAAAGGGGAGAACCCAAAAATTTACCTGGAAGGAATTGACAAGCAACTGGTAGGCCAGGTAGCAGCAAAAATTCGTGGACTTCGTAAGCCAGAGCCGTACAAAGGTAAAGGTGTTAAATATATCGGTGAAGTTATCCGTCGTAAAGCTGGTAAAGCTGCTGGTAAATAATCCCGCAGTCTTCAGACTTTATCTCAGGCAACTCATTCAACAAATTTCAATCAAAATATCTCCCGGCAGAATCGTGAGATTACAAAATAAAGAACAATGGCTACTACAAAACTTCTAAAAAGGCAAAAGATCCGCTACCGCATCCGTAAAAAGATTACAGGTACTGCCCAGAATCCACGCCTGGCTATATTCAGAAGCAACATGGAGATCTATGCTCAGCTGATCGATGATGTTGAAGGCAAAACACTTGTTTCTGCTTCAAGCAGGGAAAAAGATATTGCCGCCCAGAAGGTGACAAAGGTGGAGAAATCCAAATTGGTGGGTGCCGCTATCGCACGAAAGGCTGTAGAACTTGGTATTACTGTTTGCACGTTTGACCGTGGCGGTAACCTGTTTCATGGTCGTGTAAAATCAGTTGCAGACGGAGCCCGTGAAGGTGGTCTTAAATTTTAAGCTCATCAGGCAAAAACTATTCTATTTCAAATCTGAAATTATAATAAATGGCAAAAGTTAATTTAAACAAGGTTAAAGCGGGCGATCTGGAGTTGAAAGAAAAAGTAGTAGCTATCAACCGTGTGGTTAAAACTACTAAAGGCGGTCGTGCTTTCAGTTTCTCTGCTTTAGTTGTTGTTGGTAACGAAGGCGGTGTTGTTGGTCACGGTCTCGGAAAGGCCAAAGAGGTTCAGGAAGCTATTACCAAAGGAATCGAAGATGCAAAAAAGAATCTAATCAAAGTTCCTATCATGCACGGAACTATACCACATGATCAACTTGCAAAAGAGGGTGCTGCAAAGGTGCTGATAAAACCAGCTGCTCACGGTACAGGTGTAATTGCAGGAGGTAGCATGCGTGCTGTTCTTGAAAGCGCAGGTGTTACTGACGTTCTTGCAAAATCACTTGGTTCAGCTAATCCGCATAACGTGGTAAAAGCTACTTACAAAGCGCTTGCTATGTTGCGTGAGCCAATCAATGTGGCCAAGCAAAGAAATGTGAATCTGAAAAAAGTTTTTAACGGATAGTTTCCTGATCGGAACCTTCCTTTCCCAGATAAACTGATTGAAATGAAAAAGATAAAGATCACCCAGGTTAAAAGCGGTATTGACAGACCAGAACGTCAGAAACTGACTCTCCAGGCGCTGGGTTTGAATAAAATGAACGCCACAAAGGAAGTTGAAGCAACTCCACAGGTATTAGGTATGCTCCGCAAGGTAGAACACCTGGTTAAGGTTGAAGAAGCTTAATTCTCCAGGATACGATATGAAAATTACCAGTGAAAAGCTGGTAATTTTTTCTGTTTGATAACAATTCTAAAACGCGAGGGGAGATTCCCCGTTGAGTAAAAATCAAAAACATGAAACTACACGAAATCAGGCCGGCAAAAGGCGCAACACACAAAGAGAAAAGATTGGGACGCGGTGAAGCTTCCGGTAAAGGTGGTACTTCTACAAAAGGTAATAAAGGTGGACAGCAACGTGCAGGCTACTCGAGCAAAATGGGTTTTGAAGGTGGACAGATGCCGATTCAGCGTCGTTTGCCAAAACGTGGATTTAAAAATCCACACCGTGTTGAATACAAAGTATTCAACCTTGGCCAGGTAACTCAGCTTGCTGAAAAATATGGCATTGAAGATTTCAGCATGGAAAATTTATATGTAAATGGTCTTGTTGGCAGAACAGATAAAGTTAAGATCCTTGGAAACGGCGAACTGAAAGCAAAAATCACTTTTAAAGTGAATGCTGTCAGCGAAAAAGCCAAAACAGCTATTGAAGCTGCAGGTGGATCTGTTGAAATTATCGGCGGAGCAAAATAACCGGCTCTTACGGTCGTTTACCGTATGCAATTTTATTGATTCCAGCTCTTATAGAGGCGAGTCTTAACGCTACTCCGGATTTTGCCGGCGTCGCAGTATTTAGTTAAGTAATTTACATAACTTAGTTTAGTGAAAAAATTCATACAGACACTTAAGAATATCTGGAGCATTGATGAGTTGAGGTCTAAGATACTTGTCACACTGACCCTGGTTGCAATTTATCGGGTAGGAACTCATATAGTTCTCCCTGGTATTGACCCAAGCAAGATCGATGCTGCAGCAGCAAATAAGGGTGGAATATTGGGTTTGATTGATGCCTTCGCAGGCGGTGCATTTTCCCAGGCTTCTATCCTGGCACTTGGTATCATGCCATATATTTCTGCTTCTATCTTCATGCAATTAATGACGATTCTTTATCCACCGTTTCAGAAACTTCAGAAAGAAGGAGACAGTGGCCGTAAAAAGATCAGTCAGTATACACGTTACTTAACCGTTGCCGTTGCAGCACTACAGGCCAGCGCCTATGTTGCTTATCTGAACAGCCCCGGTTATGCAAAAGCGATTATCCCGGCTTTTTCTGATTATTTCTGGTTATCAACCACAGTTATCCTTACAGCAGGTACCCTGTTCGTAATGTGGCTCGGTGAAAAAATCACAGATAAAGGGTTAGGTAATGGTGCTTCTATTATTATCATGGTCGGTATCCTGGCACGTCTTCCTCAGTCTATCTGGCAGGAATGGCAGGCACAAATACCAACAGGTGGTCTTGGATTATTGTTATTCGTTATCGAAATAGCTGTGTTGATTGGTATTATCATGGGTCTTATCGTCCTGATCCAGGGTGTAAGAAAGATCCCTGTTCAATATGCCAAACAGATAGTAGGAAGTAAACAGTTTGTTGGCGCCCGCCAGTTCCTTCCTATGAAGGTAAACAGCTCAGGTGTTATGCCGATCATTTTCGCCCAGGCGATCATGTTTTTGCCAACACTGCTTTCAAATTTCGAAACAACCCAGGGACTTGCTAAGGTCTTCAGTGATCACAGCAATTTCTGGTATATGCTGATCTACGCTGTTATGGTAATTGGTTTTACCTTCCTTTATACCGCTCTTATTTTTAATCCGAAGCAAATTGCAGACGATCTGAAAAGGAACAATGGATTTATTCCGGGAGTTAAGCCAGGTCAGCCAACAGCTGATTATATCGGTGCTGTAATGGATAAAATCACATTACCCGGAGCAATCTTACTTGCTGTCGTTGGTATCCTCCCTGGTTTCGCACAACGTTTGGGTGTACAACCGGGCTTTTCTTCATTCTTTGGAGGAACTTCATTGCTGATCATGGTGGGTGTGGTTTTGGATACGCTGCAGCAAATCGAAACACAGTTGTTGATGCGCCAGTATGATGGTTTAATGAAAACAGGAAGGATCCAGGGAAGGCAGACAAGTTCTTCTCCGGTATCTATGTAATAAATTTCATAAAAGATCCTGATACAAAAGGTTCTTAATATATCTAAGTCAGAATTCACCATCCCGGCTCTGCTCAGCAGATGACTGAATCAGGATGGTGAATTTTGACTTTTGAATTTAACAGAACGACTATGATTTTATATAAAAGCAATGAAGAAGTCGAAATAATGCGGCACAGTGCCCAATTGGTAGGGCAGGCTATTGCCGAAGTGGCTAAGGCTATTAAACCAGGTATCAGTACTCATGAGCTGGACCTGGTAGCTGAGCAGTTTATTCTTGATAACGGAGGCGTTCCTTCTTTCAAGAATTATAAAGGATATCCTTTTGCAACCTGTATTTCAGTAAACGATGCAGTTGTGCATGGTTTTCCGAATAAAACGCCGCTTAAAGAAGGTGATGTTGTTTCTGTGGATGTCGGTGTTTTCAAGAACGGGTATCATGGCGACAGTGCCTATACTTTCGCGATAGGGGAAATTCCTGAAGAAGTTTTGCAACTTATGAGGGTTACAAAAGAGTCCTTATACCGCGGGATTGAAAAGGCAATTTCAGGGAACCGGGTTGGTGATATTTCCTTTGCGGTCCAGGACTATTGCGAAAAACAACATAAGTATGGAGTTGTGCGTGAACTGGTGGGGCATGGACTTGGAAAACATTTACATGAGGACCCACAGGTTCCGAATTATGGTAAAAGAGGAAGTGGTGCAAAGCTGAAAGAAGGTATGGTAATAGCCATCGAGCCAATGGTTAACCTGGGTGTTCGTGAGGTGTGGTATGATGATGATGGCTGGACGGTCAGAACTAAAGATGGAAAACCCGCAGCTCATTACGAACACACGATCTGTATCCGTAAAGGAAGGGCAGATGTTCTCTCATCCTTTGCCGAAGTGGAAGAAGCTGAAAAAGCGAATCAGTATCTGAATGCCGGGTACTATGAGCCAAGCCTCGCTAAATAAACTATAACGTTTTTTGTATCGCTGATACTGTTTAAATACAATGAATTTGCCGAAAAAGCCCTTCCCCGTGAAGGGCTTTCGCTTTTACATTTACTTAAACAATCATCCATGTGTATACCATCCGGAGATCACCAGGCAGATAATAACAATGAGCAGTCAAGGAGCACGATCATTCTTGAAAATGAAATCCTGTTAATGAAACTGAACGCAGAATTCGGGGCCCAGATATTTTTACCTGAACAACGAATTGATCCCGAGATTGAGAATCATTTTTTGCGATCAGTATATAACTTTGAAAAAAACGCTGCTTCAGGTCGTGAACTTCAGACCATATACAAAATAATCGGGGAACCTGTTTATCCTGATGAAACCATCATGGATGAGGAGCAGGTTTCAAAAAAGCTTGACGCGCTACTAGATCTTCTGTATCAACATAAAATTGTGTTAGATACGCTGGTAGAGTATCCTGACAGGGCTTTGTACCGGTTTATCACCACGGAGTTTTTTCAGGTGGAGATAGATCTGCCGGGAGGAACCGATTGTTATATGCATCTGTGTTATGAAGATTTTTATCCGAATCATGATTATGATCTCAGGCAGGCGACCCGTTATTTTGTGAACTTCATTATCGATGATCTCAGCCTCGTGCCACAGAATGGATTATATACAAGGGTAAGGACGAGCTCAGGGTTACTTATCGGATATAAAGAAGCGACTACAGTAATCCGGGCTTCCCGTACCGAATTCTCTTCTCTTAACTTACATCAGCTCAATATCCGCGAAGTCCTCATCCTGGATGATGTTGCTTTTGTGGGATTTGAAGTTGAATATACCGGACTGTTGCCTGATGGCGGAACCATCGAAGTTAAAGGTGAAGGACAGCTTGAATTTGTTTATTCTGATGAATTATGGTGGATCAGCTTTCTGAAGTTCCCTGGTATTGTGATATGATTGACTGAATTATGGACCGGATCAAGCATTTTCTGTGATCGTAAAAAAAAGGATTGAGATTAAGCTTTTGCTTTTAGTTTTGAGCGATAAGATATTCCTCAAAGCATGAAGAAAAGATTGATTGTAATAGGTGGTGGCGCTTCCGGTTTTTTCTGTGCTGTGAATGCTAAAAGGTTAAACCCCCGGCTCGAGGTTATTATAGTAGAGAAAACAAGTAAGATACTTGCTAAAGTGAGGATCTCTGGTGGCGGACGCTGTAATGTAACCCATGAGTGTTTCGAGATACCGGTAATGGCTAAGCGCTATCCGCGGGGCTCCAATCTCGTGAAAAAATCCTTCCACCAGTTTTTTACTACTGATACCATCGAATGGTTTCGGGCCAGGGGTGTTTTGATACGGGCGGAAGCGGATGGCCGGATGTTCCCCGTTACAAATAGTTCTGAAACCATCATCGAATGCCTTCTTCGTGAAATGAATAAACAGGGTGTTCAACTTCTTTATAACAAAGATGTAAAAGCATTAAGAAAGGAAGGAGAAAACTGGCATTTGAGTTTTGATGATGACACCATGACTTGCGATTATGTCTGTATTGCCTGCGGTGGATATCCGAAAGCAGCTTCATTTTCCTGGCTCACTGTACTTGGACATACAATCGAAGCTCCTGTTCCTTCGCTTTTCACTTTTAATATGCCAGCCAATCCCATCACGGCCCTGATGGGTGTTTCTGTTGAATTGGCCCAGGTTAAGATTGTGGGATCCAGGTTGGAGCAATCCGGCCCTCTTTTGATAACCCATTGGGGAATGAGCGGGCCTGCGATTCTGAAGTTAAGCGCCTGGGGAGCCAGGTTGCTTGCTGAAACAGTTTACCAGTTCAGGATACTGGTAAACTGGCTGCCGGAACAGAACGAGGCGGGTTTGAGGGAGTTATTCCGTTCACTGAGAGAAGAGTCTGCGGCCCAGAAGATATCTTCCAGGAATTCTTTTGGCCTTCCTCAAAGGCTTTGGGATTATCTGTTGACGGAATCAGGGTGTAAACCGGAATGGAGATGGGCTGATCTGCCTTCAGCCAATCAAAATAAGCTGGTCACCAACCTGCTGGCCAAAGAATACCAGGTTTCGGGAAAAACAACTTTTAAAGAGGAGTTTGTAACATCGGGGGGTATAAATCTCAGCGAGATTAATTCAAACACCATGGAAAGCAAGCTATTACCGGGCTTGTATTTTGCCGGAGAGATAATGAATGTCGACGGGATCACAGGCGGGTATAATTTCCAGCATGCCTGGACCAGCGGATTTGTTGCAGCCAGTGCCATTTCAAGACAGGATTCTCAAATAAACAGCCTTGAAATCAGCATGTAAAATAGCCGGAAATACAGCAATATTTTGATCATAATTGTTCCGTTTTTGGCGCTAAAAAGGTATCTTTGCAGCCCCGAAATAAAAAACAATCGGGTATTAATTATGTCTGAAAACAATATTGTTAACCCAAACGCTGAATCACAGGAGCCAACTGCGGATCAACCGGCAGAAGCTACAGCGACACAAAATGCACCTGTGGAAGCCACTGCCACTTCCAATGGGAAGAGCAATGGTCATGCTGAAGTAGCTCAAACAGCTCATGACGATTTTGACTGGAGCATCGACAAAAGAAATGTTGCTGCTTACACAAAAGAAGAAAAACTAAAGTACGATGTCGTTTACGAAGGTACTTTCAAAGCTGTGAGTGATGGTGAGCTGGTAAAAGGACTGATAGTTGCTTTGACAAAAACAGATGTTGTAATCAATATCGGTTTTAAAAGTGATGGTCTTGTTTCTTTCAACGAATTCCGTGATCTGCCAAATCTCAAAATCGGGGATGAAGTAGAAGTTATGGTTGTTGAAAAAGAAGACAGGGAAGGTCACCTTAACCTGAGCCGTAAGCAAGCACGTGTAACCCGCGCCTGGGAAAGAATTGTTGAAGTTCACAAAACCGGTGAAGTTATTACTGGTACTGTTACTTCAAAAACCAAGGGTGGTCTTATCGTGGATGTATTTGGAATGGAAACGTTCTTACCAGGATCACAAATTGACGTTAAGCCGGTAACTGATTACGATCAGTTTGTTGGTAAGACCATGGAATTTAAAGTGGTTAAGATCAATGAAGCGATCAAGAATGCTGTTGTATCTCACAAGGCACTTATTGAAAGCGATATCGAAGCACAACGTGCAGAGATTATGAGCAAACTCGAAAGAGGCCAGGTGCTTGAAGGAACAATCAAGAACATTACTGATTTCGGAGCGTTCATGGATCTTGGTGGATTAGACGGTCTGTTGTATATCACAGATATCAGCTGGGGTCGTATCAGCCATCCATCTGAAGTACTGAAACTTGATCAGAAGCTGAAAGTTGTTGTACTTGATTTCGATGATGAGAAAAAACGTATCAGCCTTGGTCTGAAACAACTGACTCCACATCCATGGGATGTTCTTGGTGAAAACATCAATGAAGGTTCTGTAGTGAAAGGTAAAGTTGTGAATATCGAAGATTACGGTGCGTTCCTTGAAATCATGCCTGGTGTTGAAGGCCTGGTTCACGTAAGTGAAATTACCTGGGCTAACACACCGATCAATGCTAAAGAATTCTTTAAGCTCGGTGATGAGCATGAAGCTAAGATCGTTACCCTTGATAAGGATAATCGCAAAATGAGTTTGTCTATCAAACAAATGAGCGAAGATCCATGGAGCACAATCGAAAACAAGTTTCCTGAAAGCAGCCGCCATAAGGGTCTTGTTAAAAACATCACTCCTTACGGTGTGTTTGTTGAGTTATCTCCTGGTATTGGTGGAATGATTCACATCAGCGATCTAAGCTGGTTGAAACGTTTCAATCATCCTTCAGAATACACAAAAGTTGGTGAACATATTGAAGTAGTTATTCTTGGCATTGACAAGGAAAACCGCAAACTTCAGTTGGGACACAAACAACTGGAAGAAGATCCATGGAATACACTACAGGACACGTTCGCTGTAGGTACTGTTCATGAAGGAACAATCATCCGTAAAGATGATAAGGGAGCTATCGTTCAGTTACAATACGGTCTGGAAGGATTTGCTCCTAACCGTCACCTGCAGACTGAGGAAGGCAAAACACTTGGAGCTGATGAAAGCAACCAGTTCATGGTGATCGAATTCGATCGCAATGAAAAACGTATCGTTGTGTCACACACACGTATCTGGGAGCAATCAAAGGTTGAAGAGAAAGAAGCTGCCCGTAAGGAAGCAAGAACTGAAGCTGATAAAACTAAGAAAGCCGTTAAGACTATCCAGAGCAAGGTTGAAAAAACCACACTCGGTGACCTCGGTGCGCTTGCTGAAATTAAAGCAAAGTTGAAAGAAGAAGAACAACAGGGTGGAGAGAGTGCAGAGAAAGAATAAGTGATTCCTGAAAGATAAAATCAAGGGCTGTCCCGGACTTCGGTTGGGACGGCCTTTTTTTATGCCTGAAATGACCCTGGTTGCGATAATAGTGAACCCGGTAAGGGTTGGTGCCCATGCATTTTTAATTTTCACTTATGGTTGAGTAAGGGTATACAATTAAAAAGTACCGAATTAGGAAAATTTATCCCAGGCTGGGAATAATTCCAGCATCAAGAATTTCATAATTCTCTGAGGACCAAATAAATATAACTGTGGTATTTTTCTTGGTACATAGCGCACTGAGACCCTAATCCCTTCCCATGAAAAGATTTATAATACTGTTTTCTTTTTTGCTATCGGCGGTAATAACTAAATCCCAGGTTAATGGCTATGCGAATATAACAGCGATTGCCGGACCTATATTATCAATCAGCAATGCGAATGAATCCTATGATGCTTTCAATATAGGAGACAAAGTGTTGGTTTTGCAGGTGCAGGATAACGTTATCGGATCCAACACTGCTAATAACAGCAACTTTGGTGATCTTTCAAACATTGCCAACACCGGTAAATACGAATTTGCTACAATCGCCCTGGTCGCAAGGGTCGCAGGAATAGTAAATCTTATCACCCTTACAGGGGCACTTAATAATAATTTTACTGTTGGTGCTAACAGCAGACTTCAGCTTATCACATTTCCTACACTGGGTACAATGAATTACTCTTCAAGTTCAGACATTGTTGCCGTTCCCTGGAACGGGGTTGTAGGCGGAGTTGTGGCTTTCAATGTACCTGGTACGCTTACACTTCGTCATAATATACTTGCAGACAATGCTGGTTTTCGTGGGGGTGTTGCTGATGCAAGTTCAACTAACTATGGCACATGTAATTCAACAAGTTTTTATAATGCCGTTGACCCCTTGTTTGGAAATAAAGGAGAAGGCATATACAAAAACACTAACCCCGCATTTGCTGCAGGGAAAGGTAAAATACTTAACGGTGGAGGTGGCGGAAATGCCGTTAATAGTGGTGGAGGTGGCGGGGCAAATTATACTGCAGGTGGAACAGGTTCAATTGGTTGGGGCTGCTCTTCGGCTACCGGTGGAATTGGTGGACTTTCTTTGAATGTTCCGATTAACCTCGGCAGAGTTTTTCTTGGTGGTGGTGGTGGATCAGGCGAAGCAAATGATAATTCAAACAATAAAGGTGGCAATGGCGGTGGATTCATATACATTGCTGCGAATGAAATCAAAACAAACGGCTCAGGAACTACTGTGAAAATAAGTGCAAATGGGGAAGATGCTACTGCGGTGGGAAATGATGGAGCTGGTGGGGGTGGTGCCGGTGGTAGTATAGCGTTCAAGGTGAACAACTGGAACATTTCTAACAATAGGCGGTTAACAGTTACTGCAAACGGTGGAGATGGGGGCAACGTGAATAACGTTAGCCAGCATGGTGGTGGGGCTGGTGGTGGCCAGGGGACTGTACTTTTTTCGGGTAATCTTCCTTCAGTCAACACGACTGTAAATAGTGTAAATGGTATCGGTGGTGAGAACTGGATTGGCGGTACAAGGGCGCCCGGAGGTGTTGGTACAAATAACAGTGGAATAATTACATCGGCATTTATTATTCTTCCTGTATCCCTGATTTCGTTCACAGCTACTGAAGCCGCGGATGGAATACAACTCAAATGGACAACCGAAAATGAGAAATCATTAAACTATTATGATATCCAGGTTTCTGCCAATGGAACTAATTTTGAAAATATTGGCCGGGCAAATTCAAAAGGAAGCAGTACGTTACCTCAGAACTACAGCTTTCTTAATGCTAAAACGCTGGCAGGTACAAGTTTCTATCGTTTGAAAATGGTTGATGAAGACGGCAGATTCACATATAGCAAAATCATTGCTGTAAGAAAAGCCGGCAACTCAGCATTGTTAGTGAGCATTTACCCCAACCCGGCGAGGTCAAACCCTGTTCTGAATATCAAATCGTCTGAAACGGGTGAAGCATCTGTATCGGTGCTTAATATGCAGGGATCGGTTTTGAGTACAGAAAACGTAAAGATGATCAACGGAGATAATTCCATAGTACTTGAATCAGTAAATAAACTTCCGGCTGCAGTATATAATGTGCGCGTTGCAGTGAATGGCAAATCAATGTTCACCAGGCTTATCATTCAAAAATAAAGAACTTTAACCGTCCGCCTCTCCCCGCCAGCCCCGCATTAAGTGGGGCTTTTTTTATCCTCCAACCAGCGTTAATTTTTTTTCGTCGAACTGATCGAGGCTCCCGAGTATCAGGTCCGCTGCATTCCAGCGCAGTTGACTTGCGAAATGTTTATCGGGAATAGCAACACATTTCATGCGCGCTGCCTTAGCTGCAATCAGGCCATTGAAAGAGTCCTCAAAACACAGGCACTCCATAGGCAGCACGTTTAATTTCGCGGCACAATTAAGATAAACCTGTGGATGTGGCTTTCCTTTTGGCAGGTATTCAGCAGAAGTTTTTGCATCAACATAAGCAGCTATATCGAGTTTTTCAATCACAACATCTATAAGTGCGAGCGGTGAGGATGAGGCGAGGCCTATATGAAACTTGCGGCTTCTGAAAAAATCAAGAATATATTTCATTCCTGCCATCGGCTCTGCATTGTCACGGATCTTTTCAATTGCCGTAGCCACTATTGTTTGTTCGGCAGCTTCAGTATATTTCAAATCTATATTAAAAGCAGTGAACCACCATTCGATCCATTCCCTGGTCCTTAGGCCGGTTGAAGTATGATATTGTTCTTCAGATAACCTGATATCATATCGTGCCAGGGTTTCTGAGCCGGCTTCTGCCCAGAATGGTTCCGAGTCTATCAGTAAGCCGTCCATATCAAAGATAACAGTGGTCAGTTGCATTGTTCAAAGTTACACCATGGCCATCTCTTAACCAATCTATAGCCGCAACCCGAACACTAAAAGGTTATCTTAATTCAAATATAACATTCATCTCTGCTTTCAGAATGAGCTTTTTGAATTCGGGTTTGGACAAATCGCCTGGCTCATCATTTATAACAGCCATTGTGTTTGAGAAGCGTTTCATGTTATCAAATACCTGTGGAAACGTTGTTTCAGTTATTGTGATTGCACTGCCAATATTTTCTGAGATCGATTCTGCGAGGTAAATCGCTTTGGTTTTGGCAGCTTTCATCGCGTCCATTCTTAATTGTTTTTGCAGGTTGACAAGATTACTATGTGTGATTTCTGAAACAGTAAATTGCTGGGTGGCTTCATCGTCGAGCAGGTTTATGAGTTCATCAATCTTCTGAGCATTATTAAACACTATCTCATAAGTGATAGCAGCGTACAATTCATCTTTCTGATTTTTCCTGCGCCACCATGCCAAACCACTATTGCCGTCTACTGACATTATCCTGATGGCGGTATCGGCAATTCCTATCTTGCGAACACTGGCGAGGAAATCTTTACGGATGGTTTCAATATCTATTTTGCTTTTATTCTTTTTCTCATATTCTTTAAGGGTAATTAATACATGTATTTCATCGGGTGCTATATTCAATTCCGCTATTCCGGTAACCTGGATCGTTTTTGGAAAAACCTTTGGGGGCAGGGTCTGAGCATTCGAAACTAACATAGCCAGTACAGTACTTAGCGCTAAAATAAATCTTTTCATAAATTCTGTTTTAGACCAAGATGCGTTAATTTTAGCAATTACATAATCGTTCAGGATTTTCTAACGATAGAGGTTGAAGTTAAACTGATTCGCATGCATCCTTTGTGGGATAGACTTAAGAAGGTCAATTTAATCAAGAAAATAATCTATGTGCTCGTAGGTTCTGTTTCTTATCCCGGGTTAAACATGATCAATAAACTGGAAATCTCGGGCACAGAACATTTCGAAAAGCTTCCGCCGGAAAACGTGCTGTTTGTAAGTAATCACCAGACTTATTTTGCTGACGTGATTTGTTTCCTCCACATTTTCGGTGCAGTTAAGTGGGGCAAAAAAAATGAACTCGGTGTTCCATATTACCTTCTCAATCCATTTACAAGGGTCTTTTTTGTCGCAGCAGAAGAAACGATGAAATCCAGCTGGATCACCCGGATCTTTGCACTGGCGGGGGCTCTAAAAGTGAAACGTGCCTGGAACCCGGAGGCAACCGTTAAACGCAAAGGCCTTGACCCTTCCGACACAAGAAAAGTGACCCGGTCTTTGAAAGAAAACTGGATCATTACTTTTCCCCAGGGTACCACTAAACCTTATGCTCCCGGCAGAAAAGGTACAGCACTTATTATTAAGACGACTAAACCGGTTGTTATCCCGGTGGTGATAAATGGATTTTCAACTGCTTTTGATAAAACAGGGTTGAAAATGCGGAAAAAAGGCGTAAAGCTTACTGTTCAATTTAAGGCTCCTTTGCAACTTGATTTTGATATGCCCGGAGATGCCATGCTCGAAGCAATAATGGACTCTATAGAGCAAAGTAAAAAGTTCATGCCTGTTGCCGATCAGAATAATGCTCCAACGACCTGATTAATATTTGAGTAATTTTATTGTCAAATAGATATCATTTCTTCCTGTAACAGATTCCCAATCCATATTTCTATTTTCCAGATTCTGATAAGTTAGCGCTTCCTGCGGTCTCCATTTGAAATTATTATCAGTATTAGTTATCCGGTTTATTATTTATTCGCGGTTTATTATTTATTCGAACTTAAACAGCGCCTTCAATTCGGTAGCATCATCGGGTTTCATTTTTCCACCGAGTATCAACCTTAGCTGTCTTCTTCTTAATGCACCATCAAATAATTTTATTTCCTCTTCAGACTCGGGCACCAACGAATGCACGGGCATCGAACGGCCATCGGCCCCAAGCGAAACAAATGTATAATATGCCTCATTGCTCTTATACTTAATTTGCTGTAATGCATCTTCGCCGGAAACGCGGATGTAAACTTCCATAGAAGTATTGAATGCCCTTGATACCCTTGCCTCGATATGAACGACATTACCGAGTTTAATCGGATTTTCAAATGAAATGTTATCGACCGACGCAGTCACTACCGGTGCGCCTGCATGTTTCATAGCCGCCAGTGCAGCTGCTATATCCATCCAATACATTAAGCGTCCTCCCATCAGGTTTCCAAAAGTATTTGTATCATTCGGAAGCACGAGTTCTGTCATTATTACATTCGAATCCTTCGGTGTTTTTGTAATTGGGTTCATCAAATTGTTATTTTTTCAAGGGTTTTTAAAAATTCATTATCAGCATCCGCACCGATACCTGGTCCTGCCGGTAGTTCTACATAATAACCGTTATAATAAACTCCCCCTGTTACGGGGTCTAGTTTGTGACCGAGCATACATGTATCCATATCGTTAAAAATAATATTGTCACAAGCCAGGGCGAAATGGGCAAATGCGCTTAGGGCAACACGGCTTTCAAGCATCCCACCCATCATACAGGGAATATTATTTTCTTCACAGATCCTGTTAATCTTAAGTGCTTCAAGTATTCCACCTGATTTGGCGAGTTTGATATTTACAAAGTCGCAGGCATTCTCACGGATTAGCCTTTTGGCATCGTGATGTGTGAAAACGCTTTCATCTGCCATTATGGGAATAGTTGATAATTTCCTTAGTTGCGGAAGATAATGGTCATCGTATGCACGCATTGGTTGTTCGCAGAACGCCACATTGTAAGATCCGAGCGCCTGTAATACTTTGACTGCGGCTTCAAAGCTCCAGCCCTGGTTAGCATCTAAACGCAACACTATGGCTGGCGGAACTGCCTTGCGTATCGCATGGATGCGTTCAATATCTTCATCCGGATCTTTTCCCAGTTTAACTTTTATAATGCGGAAGCCATCTCCCACAAAAGCAGCAGCCTGTTGAGCCATGAGGTCGGGAGAACCAATGCCGACAGTAATGTCGGTTTCGAGCTTTTTTTGATTTTTGCCACCAAGATATTCATATAAAGGTTTATTCTCCCACCGGGCAGCAAGGTCATATAATGCCATATCAAATGCGCTTTTCACAGTTCCGTTAAAAGCTGCAGCAAGATGCAACTCGTGCATTCTCTCTTCAATATCCCCGGCTGATTTGTTTTTCCAGATCGCTGCAAAGTCTTTTGCCATTTCAAAACAGGTTGCCTGCGTTTCCCCCACTATCATCGGGAAGGCTGAGCATTCACCAACGCCATAACCGCCGGCCTCAGTATGAACCCTGATAAACAGGTTCTGCGCATAATGCATAGTGCCCGTTGCAATAGTGAACGGATGCATGGGTATACTGAATTTATATATATCTGTATGCGTGATCTTCATGGCTGCGAAGGTATAGTTCAGATCGTACAAATCAACCAATCCTGACATTTCTGGCTTACTTTTGCTTCTCAATATTTCAAAAAGTATGGAATCTCACCCGAAAATTTCATTCGACAATACTGAACACGCGTTTGAATATAAATCCGACAAAGACCTTAAAAGAGCGTCCTTACTTTTTACTTCAATGGGTGTTCCCGCACTTGTAAAACTGGGAACAAAAATAACTCCGCTGGCCATACGTTTTGGTTTACCAATTAAAGGAATTATCAGGAATACCATTTTCAAACAGTTTGTAGGTGGCGAAACGCTGGAAGATACAGCCGCGGTAGCAGATAAATTAGGGAAATATGGGGTACAGGTGATACTCGATTACGGAGTGGAAGGAAAAGAAGGAGAAAAAAATTTCGATCATGCCACCGAGGAATTTATCCGTGTGATAAAATATGCTTCAACCCAGCCAAATATCCCTTTGATGAGCATCAAGGTAACGGGGTTTGCCAGGTTTTCATTACTCGAAAAACTGGATAATGCAGCAAATGATAAGAGCGGGTTCGAAGGGATTGTTCATACCGAAGTTCTTAATACCGAAGAACAGGCCGAATGGCAAAGAGTGGTAAGCAGGATGGAAAAAATTATTGCGGCTGCGGATGCAGGTAATGTCGGTGTTTTGGTGGATGCGGAAGAAACCTGGATCCAGGATCCGGTTGACGCACTTACCATGCAAATGATGCAGCGGTTTAACCGCGAGAAAGTTGTACTGTATAATACCATCCAGCTATATAGGCATGATCGCTTTATATTCTTAAAGAACAGTTTAAAGCAAGCTATCAACCGTGATTTTTTACTCGGTGCCAAGCTGGTTCGGGGCGCATATATGGAGAAAGAAAGACGACGTGCGGAAGAACTCGGTTATCCATCACCGATACAGCCATCCAAGCAATCAAGCGATGATGATTACAACGAAGCGGTAGAATTTAGTATTGATCATATTGACCGGATCGGCCTGATAATCGCCTCACATAATGAAGAAAGTAATATGCGGGCCACCGTTTTGCTGAAAAACAAAGGCATACCTTTTAATCATCCGCATGTTCATTTTTCCCAATTGTATGGTATGAGTGATAATATCACTTTTAACCTGGCCAGGGCGGGTTGTCATGTAAGCAAATATTTGCCTTTTGGTCCGATAAAAGACGTTATTCCTTATTTAATGCGTCGCGCACAGGAAAACAGTTCGGTATCGGGACACACGGGCCGGGAACTTGGATTGATTAAAAAAGAACGCGTTAGAAGAAAGCTTCAAGAGTTATGAGTTATGAGTTATGAGTGATGAGTGATGAGTGATGAGTTAGTGGTGAGTCTTCGATCGGTTTCATCGATATCACCTTATTAATAACTTTGTGAAAAAGCCACATGCAGTGATACCATTTACCCCAATGGACCTTTTGAGTTCACTGGTGAGTCTGGTACTGTATGGCCCTTTTCATT
>NZ_DATHKG010000105.1:0-2483 GCF_035489435.1 Flavitalea sp. | reverse complement strand
GGGGGTACTGTTGAAGGATGATAAAGATGGTGGGGTGAGTTATAGTTTAGCGTGATTTTTTTTCCGCAGAGAGACAAAATTTAAAAATCAAAAGTCAAAAAGGGAACTCTTTTGAAAAGTAGTGTCCGGTAAAATTTGATGATGATTACATATTAGTTTGTATTGAGGCCCGGCCCCGTTAGGGGCATCGGCTTTGTAGCATAAACATATTACGTTGACTCGTCCTGGAAAAAGTTTACATCTTTTGATCAAATAATCTTGCTACAAGGTTACATTATTTGTTTAATCCTAAATACCGTTTACATTCAACCTGCCGGATGAAGCGGAAGCAGGCTCTGCTGAGGAGCAACCTGCCAGGATTAATCCGGTCAGATAACGTAATAGTCCGTTATTAGGTTTACACTTGATAGCGGATTTTTTTACGTATTCTGCCATGCCTCAAAAAAACCTATTCCCGGTACACCTCCTTTTCTTTGTATTTATAATAATTTTTCCATCGTCTTGGCAGTTCACCGCTCAATTGATGCGCTTCAGCGGGTTTAAGATTATCGATACTGCCGTGTGGTCGCAAATTATTATAGGTGGTACAAGCTGTCGCGATGGCTGTTTTTGCTTCTGCGAACGCTGTAAAGTTTTCCATTAAAAATTCCTCTTTAAGAATACCGTTTACTCTTTCTGCAATGGCATTTTCCAAAGGATCTCCCTTTTCGGTCATGCTGATTTTAATTTCATTCGCCTCCAACAGCCTTATATAAGCATCGCAGCAATATTGAATGCCTCTATCGCTATGATGTATTAAACCCATTCGATCCGGGTTTGTTTCTAATGCCATTTTTAATGCTGTTAAAGATCCTGTTGATGATAAATTTTCATTTAAATAAAACCCTACTATTTTTCTGCTGTACGCATCTGTTACAAGAGATAAATAGGCATAGTGATCGCAGAGTGGAATATAGGTGATATCGCTTACCCATAGTTGATTGGGAGCTAACGGAACCATTGCCTTAATGATGTTCGGATATTTCTTAAACCGGTGCCTGGATAAAGTGGTTACCGGCCCCCTTCGCTTGCGTTTGGTAACCAGCAACCCGTGGATCGCCAACAAATCAAACAGCGCATCTCTGCCTATTTTAAACCGATGAGTTATTAAAAAGTCCTGCATTTCTTCTAGTAGTTTTCTGGTGCCGATACGCTTTTGATACTGACGGTAACGTAAGACTTCCTGAATGATCAGCTCTTCCTCATACACTTTTTCTTTTCTGAATTTAATTCCCTGGTAATAAGACTGCCGGCTAAAACCAACCAGTGAACAAAGCTCGTTGATACAACGAGGCGTACTTTGCTCTACTTGCTTGACTGCTTGGTGCCAGACTTTTTTCTGATGGGGATCTTGAGCTCCTTTTCTGCAATATCAATCATGGCATTGAGCAATTTATTACGCAACCTTTCCTGTTCCAATTGCTTTTGGAGCTCAGCAACCTCTTCAGGTATATCCTTCCTAAACTTCTTCTTCATTTCCATCAATCTACTACTTTCTACAGTAAACTTGCCAGGCGGAAGAAAACCTTGATGATCTATTATCCAACGCGTAATAGTGCGACGAGAAATGCCATGCTTCCTCTCCAACGCCGTTAAATTGATATCTCCTCCCAAATACTCCCGGATAATCTCTTGTTTTGTGTCCATGATTTACATTTTTTTTTTGTAAACCTATCCTAGGACGAGACATTACTCTAATGTCGCCCTTTCAGGGCTCTGTTCGTGATAATGATTCTGTCTACAGTAATGTCGGCCCTTCAGGCCTTAGAGTTCGATTAAGCAAGATGCTCTCTTATTTGTTGGACATTTAAAGAGTAACAGAAAGATTAAGCCGATATCCACGCCGCCCTAAGGACGACTACAGGAAAAATCCTCCACCAGTAAAATCATTCCATCCCGGTATGGCGTCCATGCAAGACCGATATGAGTAAATCTCGTACTCAGCAGGTTGTTGCGATGGCCGGTACCTTTTACTTTATTATCAATCAATAGTAACATCAATGCTTCAAAGGGAGTACTGGTGCCGATATGTATATTCTCCCCACTACATTGGAACCCCAGTTTTGTCATTCTTGTCTGGAAACTGGTACCATCGGATGATTCATGCTGAAATTTTTTCGTACGCACAAGGTCAGCAGCATGAGCGGCGCTCGACTGTAATAATACGGGTTGAAGTTTGAAGGGTTGTTGGGAAGGCGCCTGGTAGAGATCTTCGCGCAGCGAAGACGTGTATTTATTCCCCGAACCATATCTCTGTTTAATATAAGCAGCGGCATATTCATCGTAAAATTTTCTGGGATGTATCCGTACAAAGTTTATCCAGTACAACTGCTCTTTGACCTCGGACTTTAGGGCCGCAAAATCAGATTGCGCCTGTAGGGCCTGCCAGATAGCGCTGTCCTTAACTTGAAATGGCTGCCGGCCTTCAGCATTACTCACCTGCG
>NZ_DATHKG010000104.1:0-77750 GCF_035489435.1 Flavitalea sp. | reverse complement strand
GTTCTGGACTATGTTTGGCGGCTGCGTTGGATCAGTAAAGTTAGGCAACACAAAAACGGGCAATTTGAGGTAATGATTGTAATTACCTGTTGCACTGATTTGCGGATACCAACCGGATAATCCGATCTTGATGTCGCGTTCCGCGATTTCCTGATCGATGGCAGCCTGTTGTACAAAAGGCTGATTTTTCAGCGCATATTGTATACATTGCTCAAGCGTAAGGCTGTCGCCCATTGGCTGAACAGTTTGAGCAAAGGAAGCCGTGCTACCCGTAATTAAAGCGATTACAAAAAAAACAACTGGTCTTATTCGCATATTGATACTATAACATTATTGATAAATCGGTGCTGACTGGTCAAAGCTGCATTCAAAGGTGAGCGTTAACCAAATGAAAGCAAATCCCCTAATCCGGTACCTTGATACCGTCCCATATAACATTGGCAATCTTACATAAATCGGAATCGGTGTACTCATGTTTTCCCTGGGTATGAAATTTGGCAGTGGTCATGATACACCCAAATACTATTGCAGCAATCAGGCTATATTCCAACTTTTTCACAAATCCCTGGTCCATTCCCGACTGAAAGAATGCATTAAAACGTTCTTTAAAAGGGCTGACCGGTTCGGATTCCGATTTGGAATAGGGAGAACTATTGTATTGTTCTATAAAGGTTAATGCATTTTTATTCTGAATAAAATACCGGCAAACATTTATCCATCCTATAAAAAACTGTTCCCTGTAATTCTTATCTGCATAATCACTGCTGAACATGGCTTCAGCCATCTGGTTTTTGATTTGGGCGCCAAGTTCACGAATAATTGCATCCTTGCTTTCAAAATAGTGATAAATGGTTCCCGCAGCGACCCCGGCATTCCCGGATATCTTGCTCATCGGCACACCATGAAACCCATTTTCTCCAATTAACTCCAGCGTACTCCTCAAAATCGCCGCTTTTTTTGACGATACTTCTTCCGATTGAACGTTCATTCGGTTCGCAAGGTAAGTTCATTTTTGATTACCGATCCCCCGAACCTTAATTAATTTTTATTAATACGCCTTTTCCGGTTTTTTTTACCCTACAAACTTTAATTCAATTTTGTTCACAAATTCCCGGAATCAGGGTATTGTAATCCGCAAAATGAGTTATTATTGATCCGTCTGCAGCAGGCGGATATATTTTTGATCCTATTTAATACTTCTATATATGTCTAAGGTTCTATTGTGTTTTCTCCTGTTTTTCTGCCTGTTTCAAACCACTGCCCAGGATATTATCAAAATTATAGAGGCAGATCATCATTATATTCAGTATTACGGCCGTTTTGATAAAACTGATCCCAAAAAGCCGAGGTTCTGGGCGCCCGGTGCTTATATTATAACACGGTTTTCAGGGTCGGACTGCGAAATATTTATTAATGACCAGGTAACCGAGGGGTCCCATAACTATATTGAGGTAAAGGTGGATAATATCGATCCGGTCAGGATCCAGCTTAGGGCAAGGGCAAACAGGATCCAGATTGCGAAGGATTTGCCCGGCGGGGACCATACGGTAACGATTACGAAAAACACCGAAGCCTCGGTTGGGTTTCTTGAAATGATTGGATTTAAGTGCAACAGCCTGTTGCCTCCACCACCGGTTCCGTCAAGAAAGATCGAATTCATTGGGGACGAGATCACCACAGGTGCCGGTAGCGATACCAGGTATATGCCCTGTGACAGTGCTGAATGGTATGATCAGAGTAATGCATATAGTTCCTATGGAGCTATCGCCGCCCGTGATCTGAATGCGCAGTATTATCTTACCGCGGTATCTGGATTGGGTATCACAAAAACTGCGGGGGAACCCGGGGCAAATATTTCGCAGGTATTCAATAAAATCAATTTGCACAAAAATGCTGTTGAATGGGATTTCAAAAGCTATCAACCGGATGTAGTTACTGTAATGCTTGGTAACAACGATCCGATCAATGACTCTTCATCATATATTAATACTTATCTCACATTCCTTAAACTGCTTCGTTCTAAATACCCCATAGCCCAGATAGTTTGTGTTAGCATACCGGGATCTGCTCCCGGAGATGCAAAATCTGCGAGGCTCAGGAATATTATTCCAGCGGTAGTAGCAACTGCAAAAAAAAGCGGGGATCAACGGGTTCAGCAGTTAATCTTATCCGGCACTTATAATAAAGGTTGCAATAAACTACCTTCCATGGAAGAACATCTTGAGATTTCTTCACAGGTTACGGCTTATTTAAAAAAATTAATGGCCTGGTGAAAGAGAGAGATGAATTATGAGTGATGAATTATGAAAAAGGTTATGAGTGGGTGATTAATAAGAATTACATATCAATATTTCAGTTCATTCCATAACTTGTATTAGCTTTCTTTGAAGTCATAACTAAGTAATTCACAACTCACTCATAACTCATAATTCATAACTCTATTAAATGGTTTTTTGAATGAAAAAAAAGGTAACAACGATTAGCCGAAGAAAATTTCTTAACCAGGCTGCAATTTTATCCTCTGTCATGATTGTTCCCCGTTTTGTGCTGGGGGGAAAAGGTTATACAGCGCCAAGCGACAAAATCACACTCGGATTTATAGGTACCGGTCGCCAGGGATCAGGCCTGTTAAATAATTTTTTGAAGCTGGATGAAGCGCAGGTAATTGCAGCATCCGATGTTTATGCTTCTAAACTTAAAAACTTCAGCACTAAAGCAAATAAATTTTATGCTGATAAAACAGGCCAGGCTTCCTATGATGGTTGTAAGCCATATGAGGATTTCCGTGAATTACTTGCGTTGAAAGATATAAACGCGGTAGTAATTGCAACACCGGACCACTGGCATGCTGTACATGTCATTCGTGCTGCAGAGGCAGGAAAGGACATATATTGTGAGAAACCTTTATCGCTGACCGTAAAAGAAGGAAGAGCGATGGTAAAGGCTGCAAGGAAACATGACCGGATTTTTCAAACCGGAAGTATGCAACGCTCTGCCCCGGAGTTTCGGCAAACTGCAGAGTTGATTCGCAACGGATACCTGGGGGAAATCAAAACCATAAAAGTTAGTATAGGCGGCGGCCCGTTGCCATATGATCTGCCAAAAGAAGAACTACCCCAGGGACTTAACTGGGACCTTTGGCTTGGCCCAAATGAATATGTTCACTATAATAACCAGATTGCCCCGGCACCTGGTGCCGACATCTGGGCGAGATGGCGCTATTATAAAGGACTCGGTGGTGGTGATCTAACAGACTGGGGCGCGCATATGTTTGACATAGTTCAATGGTCACTTGATATGGATGAAAGCGGACCAACTGAAATTATTCCTCCAAACGGAAATGATATTAAATTCCTGACTTACAAATATGCTAGTGGAATTACGATGACACAGGAGAACTTCGGAAAAAATCATGCAATAAGATTTATTGGAACCGAAGGTCAGCTTGATGTACAACGTACCAAACTTGAGACATCAAAACCAGAACTTGCCACCAGGGTGATAGGGGAGAATGAAAAAAGAGTGTATAAAAGCGAAAATCATTACCGCGATTTTACAAATTCCATAAAGTCCAGAAAAAAACCTATCTGCGACATTGAAACAGGGCATCGTTCGGCTACTGTTTGTAATCTTGGCAACATTGCGTTTGAAGCAAAACGTTCATTAAAATGGAACCCTAAAAAGGAGACTTTTAACAACGATAAAGAAGCCAACGAAATGCTTGGCCGGAAGTTAAAAGAGGAATGGGCAATAAAGATGTAAAAATGAGTTATGAGTTATGAGTGATGAGTGAGTGATGAGTTAGGTGAGTGCAGAAGTGAAAATCTGGTTGCTGGAAAATAAAAATTAACGACTTGCCCCAAGGCACTAATATGTTGAATCAATGATGAAAGTATTCTCCGATCAGAAAAATATGATCAGACGAAAAATTCCATATGCTTTAAAGAAACATTGCTTAGTGATGATGCTTGCCGGGGTGGCAATGACCGCTGCTCTGCCTGCTATTGCTCAACGAAAACCCAACATAGTGCTTGTATATACAGACGATCTTGGGTATGGTGATTTAAGCTGTTATGGTGCAAAAAATATAAACACTCCAAACATTGACCGGATAGCGAAATCGGGTACAAGGTTTACAAATGCACATGCCACCTCAGCCACATGTACACCATCCAGGTTTTCACTACTTACCGGGACCTATGCCTGGAGAAAAAAAGGAACAGGGATTGCGCCAGGGGATGCCGCATTGATTATACCAGTAGATAAAGTAACAATGCCTTCGCTTCTTCAGAAATCCGGTTACACAACGGCGGTGGTTGGGAAATGGCATCTGGGTCTGGGCCCAAAAGGAGGGCCAGACTGGAATAGCGAAATAAGACCAGGACCCCTTGAAATTGGTTTCAACTATTCCTTCATTTTACCGGCAACAGTCGACCGCGTGCCTTGTATATATGTTGAAAACCATCGTGTGCTAAACCTGGATACTTCTGACCCGATAACCGTCAGTTATAAAGTCAAAATTGGCAACTGGCCAACAGGGAAAGAAAACCCCGAACTTTTAAAAATGAAGCCTTCTCATGGGCATGATCAGACGATCGTAAATGGCATCAGTCGTATCGGTTACATGACAGGGGGAAAAAGCGCTTTATGGACTGACGAAGACATTTCAGATGTGATCATATCAAAATCAATAAAATTCATCAACGAAAATAAAAGCAAACCGTTTTTCTTACTCGTAACCACGCATGATATTCATGTGCCGCGGGTACCTCATCCGCGATTTGCCGGTAAATCCAATATGGGGCCCCGTGGTGATGTTATTCTTCAACTTGATGATGCAATCGGAACAATCCTTAATACCCTTGACAGATTAAAACTGACAGAAAATACAATATTTATTTTCACCAGTGATAATGGACCAGTAGTAGATGATGGTTATCGTGACGATGCAGTGGAAAAATTGAATGGCCACAAACCGGCAGGTCCGCTTCGTGGTGGAAAATACAGTTCATTTGATGCTGGTACACGTGTACCTTTTATCGTTAGCTGGCCTGCCAAAATAAAACCAGGTGGAATATCCGATGTTTTATTCAGCCATGTAGATCTGCTTGCTTCCTTGGGAAAACTTACCGGGCAATCGCTTAAAAAAGATGAGGCGCCAGATAGTTTTGAAATGTCCGGAACTTTAACTGGTGAGAAACCAATGGAACGTCCTTTCCTGGTTGAACATGCCAATAGCTTGTCACTGATACGCGGAAACTGGAAATATATTGAACCTTCTCCAGGCCCGGCCCTGAGCAAAGAGGTGAATATAGAAACCGGAAATAACCCTGCCCCACAATTATATGACCTTGGCAATGATATCGGTGAAAAAAATAACCTGTCAACCAGTAAACCAGCACTCGTGAAAGAATTATCAACTTTACTACAGAATATTCGCGACCAGAAAATGAATCGTTAGATTCGTGGTTGATACTGTTATCTCTTGAATTGTTGTATATGAGATTTGTTTTGATTGCACGATTTTTGGCAAGTGTTCAGTTGGTTATTCTTTCCAACTCCATTTATAGCCAAAGCAAACAAGTTGAGCCACTTCCAAATATCGTTCTGATTGTTGCTGACGATCTGGGGATTGGCGATCTCGGTTGTTATGGGCAGACAAAAATTAAGACACCGAACATAGATGCACTTGCCGCAAATGGCATGAAGTTTACCCAGTTTTATGCCGGCACTTCAGTTTGTGCACCCTCACGTGCTTCCCTTCTTACCGGTTTACATACCGGGCATACCGCTGTCAGGGGCAACCGGGAATTGAAACCCGAAGGACAGTTTCCTTTACCTTCTAATGCATTTACGATCGCAGAGTTGTTAAAAAAATCAGGATATGTAACCGGTGATTTTGGTAAATGGGGTTTAGGTCCTGTCGGCTCAACGGGCGATCCGCTCAATCAGGGTTTTGATCGGTTTTTCGGTTATAACTGTCAGAGACAATCTCATAATTATTATCCTGATCATTTATGGGAACAGAATCGGCAGGTAAAGCTTGCAGGTAACACAGTTAGCAGTTTCCAGGTCTATGCTCCGGATACAATTCAGCGTGAAGCGCTCGGATTTATTTCACAAAATGCGGCAAAACCGTTTTTCCTATACCTTTCCTACACATTGCCACATGCAGCTTTACAGGCAGAAGATGAAGCATTGTTTGCTCAATACAAAGCGGAATTCAACGAACAGCCTGTTGCCGTTAAAACACCCTGGACGGGAGAAGGTTATGCACCGCAGCCCTATCCACGTGCTGCTTATGCAACTATGGTGACCACACTTGACAGATATGTTGGTGAAGTCGTAAAGGAATTAAAGAATAAAGGACTTGATCAGAATACCATCATTATTTTTACCAGTGACAATGGCCCGCATCGTGAAGGCGGAAATGATCCTGATTATTTTAATAGTAACATGGGCTTACGTGGATATAAAAGAGATCTCTATGAAGGTGGTATCAGGACGCCACTGATTGTTAGCTGGATTCCAAAAATCAGAAAGGGTTCCAAATCTCAGCACATTGGCGCTTTCTGGGATCTTATGCCAACTTTTGCAGAAATAGCGAACTATAAGTTGAATGAATATACTGATGGCGTATCCCTGTTACCTGAACTTTTGGGAAGAAAACAACCAGCTCATGAATTTCTTTATTGGGAATTTCATGAAGCAGGTGGCCTTCAGGCTCTTCGAATGGATCAGTGGAAAGGAGTGCGCCAGGATGTACTGAAGGATCCGAATTCCCCGATTGAATTGTACGATCTGAAAAAAGACCCGGGTGAAAAAACAAATCTTGCAAAAAAGTTTCCCGAGATTATCAAAAGTATGCGCATCGTTATAGAACAGCAACATGTTGAAAACGATGATTTCCCGCTTACAAAAAAAAAGAATGATGAAACCAGCCATCCTTAATTCCATTGGTTTTTTAGTGTTGTTCCTGGCATCGGTTAAGTTATCCGGCCAGGCAGAAAGCAAACAAAAAATCAATAAGAGGCCAATGAACGTTGTGTTTATTCTTGCCGATGATCACAGGTATGACTTCATGGGTTTTATGAAGAAAGTTCCGTGGCTTGAAACTCCAAACATGGATCGCATGGCCAGAGAAGGAGCCCATCTTAAGAATGCTTTCGTAACCACCGCTCTTTGTTCCCCAAGCCGTGCTTCTATTTTAACCGGCCAATATGCACATACTCATACAGTGGTAGACAACAACGCTCCGATGCCAAAAGAACTTAAATTCTTTCCATCTTACCTGCAGAAAAAAGGGTACAAAACCGGTTTTTTCGGCAAATGGCATATGGGGAATACCGATGACCAGCCTCAACCGGGATTTGATCAATGGGTAAGTTTCAAAGGACAGGGGATTTATTATGGTTGCACATTTAATGTGAATGGAAAACAGGAAAAGCAGGATTCAACCGTATATACTACCGACAAACTGACTGACTATGCACTAAACTGGATGAAATCATTAAAAAAAGATCAGCCTTTTTTCACTTATCTCTCTCACAAGGGTGTTCATGCGATGTTTGAACCCGCTGCCCGCCATAAAAATAAATATGCTGACCGTGCGATTGTTTCGCCTCCTTCCATGTATATAACCGCAAGCGACAGCAGTAAAAAATATGGCACTATCACCGAGCCGGCAACAACGGTTAACAAAGCCGATATGCCGTCATGGGTACAAAAACAACGTTACAGCTGGCATGGTGTCGACTATATGTATCATGGTGAATTTGAGTTTGACAATTTTTACCGCCGTTACTGTGAGACGTTACTGGCAGTAGATGAAAGTATCGGTAAGGTCACCCAATGGCTGGAAGCAAATGGACTTGCTGAAAATACCCTGGTGATTTACATGGGTGATAATGGATTTTCGTTTGGTGAACATGGCCTGATTGATAAACGTCATGCATATGAAGAATCTATGAGGGTGCCTTTGCTTGCCTGGAGTCCTTCCCTGATTAAAAAAGGGTTGGTTGTTAATCAAATGATCCTGAACCTTGATATAGCTCCAACGATACTTGAACTTGCGGGCATCGCTAAACCTGCAAACATGCAAGGCAAATCATTTCTTGGGCTGTTGAAGGGGCAAACTCCTGCTGAATGGCGGGATAAGATTTTTTACGAGTATTACTGGGAATATTCGTTTCCTCAAACTCCTACAATTTTTTCTATCCGGACAGACAGGTACAAATACATTTTTAACCAGGGCGTTTGGGATGCCAACGAACTATATGATTTACAGGCAGACCCCTATGAAATGAATAATCTTATCCGCAAGCCTGAGGTTCAGCAAATGGCCCGAACAATGAAAAAACAGTTGTGGGACTGGCTTGAAGAAACGGGCGGACTCCAGATTCCTCTGAAGAAAATTTATAACAAAAGGAATGACCATATCTATGAAGGATACTATTAATTAATTATTATCAACTATTGCCAACAACCGTTTCCACCCATCTAAATCCATAAATTGCCGGCAAATGTTTATGATTTATATTAGACATTGAAATGGTTTGAGGATTAAATTTGTTATGATGAAAAAAGGTGTTGCAGGAATTGTCAGTATTGGAATCATGTTAATGAGCTGCGGGTCCGACTCGTCCGACAATCCCGAAGCAACAAGTAATATTGCAAATAAAGATAGTGCCGCTCTTTGTGCAACACCCCTGCCATCAAGGTTTGCAGCAACACCGGCTGCGACGACTTTTAACGGCGCCGATTCTGCTTCAAAAGAAGGGATGGTCTGGATCGGAGGTGGACAATTTACTATGGGGACATCTGACAAACAAGGCCGGCAGGACGAATACCCGCAGCACCCGGTGCAGGTAAACGGCTTCTGGATGGATGTTACCGAGGTAACGAATGCGCAGTTTGCTGCTTTTACAAAAGCAACCGGGTATATCACTACAGCTGAAAAAAAACCTGACTGGGAGGAGATAAAAAAACAAGTTCCACCAGGCACACCTAAACCAGCGGACAGTCTCCTGGTCCCTTCATCTCTCGTATTTGCCGCTTCAACTTCACCCATTCCCTTGCATGATGCTTCGCAATGGTGGCGGTGGACAACCGGCGCAAACTGGAAACATCCCCAGGGGCCGGCCAGCGATATAAAAGGCAAAGAAAATTACCCGGTTGTCCAGATATCCTGGGATGACGCAAATGCATATGCGAATTGGGCTGGCAAACGTTTACCCACAGAAGCTGAATGGGAATATGCAGCCCGTTCGGGAATGCAGGGAAAAGTGTACACCTGGGGTGATGAACCTGTTAACCAGGGAAAACAAAAAACAAATATCTGGCAGGGACGATTTCCGGATGATAATAAAGCACAGGATGGATTTACCGGTTCCGCACCTGTAAAATCGTTTATGCCTAACAGTTATGGCCTTTATGATATCGCCGGCAATGTCTGGGAATGGTGTTCAGACTGGTACGATGAAACTTATTATTCTTCATTTGCCGGAAAGGCTGCTGTTGACCCCAAAGGTCCTGCTTCCAGTAATGATTCGCAGGAACCTGGTGTGCCAAAAAGAGTAGTGCGTGGTGGTTCATTTCTCTGTCATGATTCGTATTGCGCGAGTTATCGCGTTTCTGCCAGGATGAAAACCTCACCTGATACCGGGCTCGAACACACGGGATTCCGTTGCGTCGCTAATAGGTGAAAACAGTTATGAGTTTTAGTGGTGAGTGGTGAATGGTGAGTGGTGAATGGTGAATGGTGAGTGTGTGAGTTAGATTGTTCGTCATTGTAGTAATTAGAATTCAATTATGTATTGAATAGAATTGAATAGAATAGAATTGAATAGTATGCGAAAATATATTGGGTTTACCTGGAGGAGGAATATTATTCTGGTGTTTTTATTCACCGTGGCTATTGTGGTGAATGCACAGAAGCCGGAGCAGAAGCCTTATCAAAAGCCGGTTTTAGCGAGCCGGGACTCCTGGTCCATGATCATGTTACCTGATCCGCAGGGCTATGTAAAGTTCAGTCGTAATCAACCGATATTTGAAATGATGACTGCGTGGGTAGAGGAAAATATCGATTCTCTCAATATCAAAGTAGCAGTTAGCACCGGGGACCTGGTTGAACAAAATGACCTGATGGTACCAGATGGCACGAACGGTAACCAGAATAGCCCTGCGCAATGGAAATCAGTTTCAAATGCTTTTTCAAGACTTGATGGCAAGATCCCTTACGTGGTTTCGGCCGGAAATCATGATTATGGTTATGTGAATGCAGGCGCAATTAGAAAGTCAAATCTCAATTCGTATTTCCCGGTAAATAAAAATTTTAAAAATCTCCAGGTATTACGCGATGTTGCACCTAATGCTGAAGGTGTGCCGACACTTGAAAATGCTGCATATGAGATCATCTCACCGAAAGGACGTCGCTTCCTCATTTTGTCTTTGGAATTTGCACCACGCGATACCATCCTGGGTTGGGCGAAGAAACTTATCTCAAAACCTGTTTACAAAGATTATACGGTTGTAGTTTTGACGCATTCATATCTCAATTCAAAAAATGAGAGACCGGAAAAAGAAAATTATAATGTTGTTGGAAATTTTGGAGAAGCAATCTGGAAAAAATTGGTAGCACCATCTACAAATATCCAGTTGGTTTTATCAGGACATATTTGCGCGCCTGATGATTTCAGGGCACATGTTGGTTTTCGCACCGATAAAAATGCGGGTGGAAAAACAGTAAATCAACTGGCATTTAATGCACAGGCGATGGGCGGGGGATGGTACGGCAACGGTGGTGATGGCTGGTTAAGAATTCTGGAATTTTTGCCAGATGATAAAACAGTGAAGGTGAAAACCTTTTCTCCTTTTTTCGCGATCTCGCCTACTACACAACAATTCGCATGGCAACATGATAGCTGGAATGAATTCACATTTGCATTTGACTAGTCATCATTCTTATCCTGGAAATATTTAACATGAACGATTTTAATGGACAGGTTGCAATAGTCACCGGAGCCGGGCAAGGAATTGGCTTTGAGATCTGCCGTCAGCTCGCAATACGTGGTGCATTGGTAGTATTGAATGATTACGATGCAGAACTTGCGAAAGCGGCTGCAGGCAAAATAAAAGATGAAGGCCGAAATTGTTTGCCGATGCCAGGCGATGCTTCCGATATTTCATTTTTGAAAGAACTGGTACAGTTTGCAATCAGGAATTATGGGCGATTGGATATAACTATCGCAAATGCAGGTATTACTTTATTCGGTGATTTTTTTAATTATAAGCCGGATGCTTTGCAAAGGGTAATGAACCTCAACCTGGCCGGCAGTTTCTTTCTTACCCAGGCTTCAGCAATAGAAATGAGAAGCCAGGGAACAGGTGGGAGTATCCTGTTGATGTCATCGGTTACAGGTCACCAGGCCCACAAAGACCTGGCCGCTTATGGTATGACCAAAGCAGCTCTTGAAATGCTGGCAAAAACGCTTGTGGTTGAACTATCGCCATATAAGATTTCTATAAATGCGATTGCCCCGGGAGCAACTAAAACAGAAAGAACCATTGAAGATAAAGACTATGAATCAACCTGGTCGCGCATCACACCTATGGGCAGACCAGCGGATGTGAATGATATCGCCGCGGCTGCACTTTTTCTTGTTTCCCGCTCAGCCAGGCATATAACCGGGCAAAGTCTTGTTGTAGATGGTGGGTGGACTTCTGTTAGCCCATCCCCGTATTGATTACGTTGAAGTCAATTTTTTCCTCCATGTTTTTCCAAATTTTTTAACCGTTCATATGAAATTATATATCACGTATGCATTAATTATTTTCACAGCTTGTACTACCAGCCGCATGTCAAATCAATTAAGTAATTACCCGGTATTTTTGAAAGAAGGGCATCGCGGGGCAAGGGGTTATGTTCCTGAAAACACTATCGAAGCAATGAAGAAAGGAATAGACCTTGGGGCAAATGTAATAGAGGTAGATGTCTACATCACAAAAGACGGCCAGGTTCTGATAGCGCATGATCCATATGTGAATCGATCGATTTCAACAATACCAGGGATAAATGAAATAAATGCGGATAGTGCAAAATCTTATACCTGGCACCAGATGAACTATGCAGAAATCCGCAAAATCGATGTTGGCATAAAAGGGAATCCGGCATTTCCCCGGCAGGTGAAACAAGCCGCCTACATGCCTTTGCTGGGAGAACTCATTGATTCAATCGAAGCTTATACCGTATCAGGCAAAAAACCGGTGATTTATAATATTGAAATTAAAGCCAACCCAAAATTTGATGGCATCTATCAGCCGGATGCAGCTACGATTGTAAGATCGGTAATGGAAGTAGTAAAGTCAAAAAATATCGGCGACAGGTTTTACCTGCAATCATTTGATAGAAGGCAGATCCAGGAATCGCATAAATCATATCCTTCAGTGGTTACGGCTTACCTGGTAGATTCAAAGACCATGTCGGTGGATGCTCATCTACAGGAACTTGGATATACCCCTGAGATTTATAGTCCACATTATAAGTTGGTGACTGCACAAACCGTCGCAGACTGCAAGAAACATAACATGAGACTCGTTCCCTGGACGGTAAATACCAAAAATGAAATTGATTCGTTGGTTTCGATGGGTGTAAACGGAATAATTACAGATTATCCGGACCTGGTTTCCGGACTAAAATGACTTCACAAACATTAAAATGACTTGATAGACACTAAAATGACTTAATAAATTTGCTCCAAAAATTTTAAAGGAAGTTTCTGATTGCGGTTTATATCGCCATTTCATACATAACCATCGAGATACATTCCAGTTCCTGGTGAAAAAGAATCACGATCAGTTTGATCTTGTTAGGAAGCACTCCGAAATGTTTCTTAAAACTGCTTGTAAAATGAGAAGTATACTTGTATCCGGTCGTTTTTGCAACATCTGAAATTTTCTTTCCGCCAGCCAGGATAAGTTCTCTTGCCTTCTCCATTTTTGCTCTTTGCGTGAAAGCATAAACAGTTGTTCCGAAAACTTTTTTGAAATGATCTTTCAGATAACACTCGTTCGTACCGACCATGTGTGCAAGTTGCACCAGCGAATGATGTGTTGAAAGATTCTCCAGGATAATTGCCCTTACGAGATACATTTTTTCAACTTCAGTAGATTTTAATGTGTAAGCTTCTCCTTTAGTTTTCATTTCATGAAATTGTTCCAACTGGTATGCGAGGAGTTCAAGCACCTTGGCTTCAATGAACAATCTCTTATGCGCTGATTCGCTCTGTTTACCTGAGAGGTGCTGAAGAATGAAAAGACATTGCTGGTTAATATTCATGTTGAGTTTAGCGAGCCAGCCTGCGCTGTTGGTATTTATCAGTTGGCGCATCTCTGATAATTCTCCATCATTTATAGGAACCAGTCTAATGAAATATTCTTCGCTCAATGTCACTATCACCAGGTGGGTTCGTTTGGCAATATGCCACTCAAACCTGATTTCTCCAGGTGGGGTGTATAGTAAATTATGATGCGATTTTTCCAGGGTGTTTTTTACGAAACCAGATTGATATCCGATAGTACCTTCTGCACAAAAGATTAACTGAAAAACTGGTTTAACCGTTTGCAAAAAGAGCTTGTGGGTTGATGTGATTTCAATATTTCCATCCCAGATATGAATGCCGGGCGCGCTAAACACAGTGTACTCCCCACGGTTCGAACCAACAAAAAAATCACCTTTTTTCTGACCAGATTTCTGATTTGAAATCGCTGTAAAATCATGAAAGAAGTTTGAAGTTTCTTTTTGTCGCTTTTCTGAAGTGACTATGTAATTCCCCGCCGTAGTAGTTTCTTTATTATTCATATATACGCTTGTTTACGGCTGCGCATTAGGTCCGGATCAGGCAGCCATATTAATGCCAACTATCCTTAAAGATGAGGATAATCCGGCATTTTTTAGCGTGATTGTCCATTTTTTCAAAAACAGATTTTAAGAGTTTCCATATAGGCGGGAATCCCTGAGTCCAGACCCATGAAATTATATTGCCGGACCACCTACCGGTCAGCGTTCACAAAACGTTTTGTGATATCTATCGTTTTGTCCAGGTCAGCTGTAGTCAGTGCATTGTTAAGAAACCAACTTTCAAAAGGCGATGGCGGTAAATAAATGCCATTTGTCAGCATGTAATGAAAATATCTTTTGAATTTTTCATTATTGGCGGCAGCAGCAGTTGCGAAATTTGATACCGGCACATCACTAAAGTGAACGCTTATCATGGAACCGAGACTGTTAATCACAAAAGGCTTGCCCGCAGCCGAGAAAACTTTGTCAAGTCCATGATGGAGGTAAGCAGTTTTGTCTGCCAGTTGCTGATATATTTCGGGTTTTGCATTTAGTTCGTTCAGCATTGTAAACCCGGCTATCATGGCTAGAGGATTACCACTGAGTGTTCCTGCCTGGTATACATTTCCTAAAGGGGAAATCTTTTGCATGATTTCTTTTTTTCCACCAAAGGCACCGACCGGCAAACCGCCACCAATCACTTTACCATAGGTAACCAGGTCAGCATCAACATGCAGGCTTTGCTGGGCACCGCCGGCAGATAATCGAAAACCTGTCATCACTTCGTCAAAGATAAAAACGATACTTTCCCGGTCGCAGATGCTTCGTAGTGATTGCAAAAAGCCATTTTCAGGAAGTATACAACCCATGTTTCCGGCTACGGGTTCTATGATGATAGCCGCGACCGCTCCGGGATTTTCAGCTATGAGTTTCTCGACAGCTTCTATATCATTATAGGCACAGGTGAGCGTGTCATTTGAAACACCTGCTGTTACACCGGGAACAGTCTGTATATTAAATGTTGCGAGACCACTGCCTGCTTTTACCAGGAAAGGATCAGCATGTCCATGATAACAACCTTCAAATTTGATGAATTTATTGCGACCCGTATAACCCCTGGCCAGGCGAATGGCACTCATGCACGCTTCGGTCCCACTATTCACCATCCTGATAAGGTCAACATTTGGTGCCATAGATTTGATCAGCTCGGCCATTTCCACTTCGAGTGAGGTGGGTGCACCAAAAGAGGTAGACAAAGTTGCTTTTTCTGCTATTGCTTTAACAACGGGTTCATAGGCATGACCCAGTATCATTGGACCCCAGCTCGCGATGTAATCTATATATTGGTTGCCATCTGCATCAAACAAATAGGCACCTTTAGCTCTTTCAATAAATATCGGGTTACCACCAACACTTTTAAATGCACGCACAGGAGAGTTAACTCCACCGGGGATCGACTGTTTTGCGCGTTCAAATAATGTGTTACTCTTCGTAGTATTCATAATATAGTTTAAAGGCAAACCGAAATCAAAAAGATCGCGATAAAAGTTTAACTGCGTCACGGGCAAAATAAGTAGCAATCAGATCTGCTCCCGCACGTTTAATGGATGTAAGGGTTTCGAGAATTGCCTTTTCTTCGTTTAACCATCCCAGTTGTGAAGCGGCTTTTATCATTGCATATTCACCACTCACCTGGTAAGCACTCACCGGAACTTCTACTGCGTCCTTAATTTCACGGATGATATCGAGATAAGCAAGTGCTGGTTTTATCATCACAATATCAGCACCCTCTTCCACATCCATTAATGTTTCCTTTATAGCTTCGCGGCGATTGGCAGTATCCATCTGGTAGGTTTTTTTGTCACCAAAGCCCGGGGCACTATCAAGGGCATCACGGAAAGGCCCATAAAAACAGGAAGCGTATTTCGCACTATATGCCATGATTCCTGTTTTGGTGAAACCACTTTCTTCCAATCCCTGGCGTATTGCCATAATACGGCCATCCATCATATCGCTCGGCGCCATAAAATCAGCCCCTGCTTCGGCATGGCTCAAACTCATTTTTACCAGTGCCTCAACGGTGGCATCATTTACAATTTCGCCGTTCTCAACTATACCATCATGGCCATAGGAGGAGTATGGGTCAAGTGCCACGTCGGTCATTACTATCATTTCCGGGACAGCGTCTTTGATCGCTTTTATACTGCGCTGCATCAGTCCGTTTTCGTTCCATGCTTCCTGCCCGGTGTTATCTTTCAAAGCGTCTTCACATTTTATGAAAAGCAACACGCTCCGGATACCAAGGTCAAACAGTTCCTTTACTTCCAGTATGATCAGGTCAAGTGACATCCTGTAATACCCGGGCATTGAATTGATTTCAACCCTGGTCGAGTTACCTTCATCAATAAACAATGGAGCTATAAAATCTGAAGGACGTAAAATGGTTTCTGCCACCATTGACCTGATTGCAGGTGATTGGCGCAGTATCCTGTTTCTTCTTATCAATTGCATTATTAATGTATTTAGATCCAGTCCCTTGGTTGCAAACAAACCTGGACGAGTTTGTCTTCAGGGCTACCGGGTTGTGGATGATAATTATATTCAAATCTCACGGTAGGAGGCAGGCTCATTAAAATGCTTTCAATTCTGCCATTGGTTTTAAGGCCGAACAAAGTTCCACGATCATGAACTAGATTAAATTCAACATATCTTCCCCTCCTGATTTCCTGCCATTTTTTATTTTCCTGGGTAAAAGGAGTGTTTTTTCTTTTCTGAACAATCGGAATGTAGGCAGTTAAAAAGTTCTCGGCGCAGGCTTTTCCGAAATCTACCCATAAGTTTACATCCATCTCCCCACCACGCTGATAATCGTAGAAGATGCCCCCAATACCCCGTCGTTCGCCGTCACGGTGCCAGTTCACAAAATAGTTATCACACTCTTTTTTGAACTTTGGATAAAATGTAGAATCAAAACGGTCGCAGGTATTTTTATGTGTTTGATGGAAATGAATTGCATCTTCATCAATAAGATAATATGGAGTCAGATCTGCTCCTCCACCAAACCATCTGTCGGTTAGTATGCCTTCGTTGTTGTACAACTCGAACATCCGGTAATTGCAGTGTATGGTCGGAACAAAAGGATTGAAAGGATGTATAACGATGCTGATGCCACAGGCGAACCATTTATCACCTTCAATCTTTAATTGACTGCGCATGGCAGGAGTAACATCACCGTAAACTACAGAAGTGTTAACACCGCCTTTTTCAAATATGTTCCCATTCGCAATCACCCTTGTTTTTCCCGAACCACCTTCTGCGCGTGACCATGCATCTTCTATAAATCTTTCCTTTCCATCTGCCAGTTCAAGCTGTGAACAAATCAGATCCTGCAGATCATGAATATTTTCAACCCAGGCATCTCTTAAGGAATGGTCAACAATCTGGATGGTATTCATAAAAGACATTTAGATATAAATCAGCGGCAGATTATTTCTGAATCACGATACCGCCCACTGGTAATTCTTTACGGTATCAACAAATGCTTTGGCGTGATCCACAGGCACATTTGGTAATATGCCATGACCAAGATTGGCAATATGTTTTCCTTTTCCAAAAGAGGCAAGCATGTTTTTTACTTCCTGTTCTATCACCGGTATTGGCGACAATAGTTTTGCAGGATCAAAATTACCTTGCAAAACAACGTTATTTCCGGCAAAGCTCCGGGCAATTGCAGGTTTAATACACCAATCTATTCCAAGACCATTTGCCCCCGTATCAGCCATTTCCTTTAGTGAATGCCAGGCACCTTTTGCAAACAGTATGAATGGAACTTTCTCTTTGAACGCCTCAACAATCTTACGCATATACCTGAGTGAAAAATTTTCAAAGTCCGCAGGACCAAGTAAGCCGCCCCAGCTATCGAACAATTGAAGGATATCAGCGCCGGCTTTCACCTGTCCATGAAGATAGGCAATGGTGGTTTGGGTGATCATATCAAGCAAAGCATGGGCGAGGTCGGGTTGGGTATAACAAAAAGCTTTGGCATGGTCGAAGGTTTTTGAACCTTTTCCTTCTACCATATAACAAAGAAGCGTCCAGGGTGAACCTGCAAAACCAATAAGAGGCACTCGTCCATCAAGCGCTTTTTTAGTCATGGCAAGTGCATCAAATACATATGCCAGTCTTTCATACACATCGGGAATTACGAGTTTTTCAAGATCCTTTTGTGTTTTTATTGTCTGGGGTAAATATGGGCCCTTGCCCTCTACCATTTGCACCTCGAGGCCCATTGCCTGTGGTACAACTAAAATGTCGGAGAATATAATTGCTGCATCTACGCCTACCTGGTCAATTGGCTGCAATGTTATTTCTGTAGCAAGTTCCGGACGTTGGCACCTTTCAAAAAAAGAATATTTATCCCTGAGCCTGATATAATCGGGAAGATATCTTCCTGCCTGCCGCATCATCCATACCGGTGTTCTATCAACCTGTTCGCCACGAAGTACTTTCAGAACCAAATCATTTTTGATCATTTCCATTTCTTATTTGTCTTATACTAAATCAAATAGATCTATTAGATCTATGATGTACATCAGGCCAGGTTATTTGAGGCCATCAGTTTTGTAATAATTTCCTTGCCGCCATTGGCGAGAATTTCTATACCAGCTTCCACACCAAGACCGGAAGCTTTTGTAGCCGCCATTGATTTTTCGATGCTCACCTTATTCAAACCATCCACAGATAAAATATTGCCTCTGAACTTTGCCTCACCTTCAACTATTTCACAGAGACCGGCGATGGGAGTTGAACAACCACCCATCAGCTGCCGAAGAAAATCTCTTTCAATCTTTGTGCAGATAGCTGTTTCGGGATCATTAAATAATGCACAGGCCGAACTCACATACTCGTCATCCGGCCGGCATACAACCATTATTGCGCCTTGTGCGGGTGCGGGTAACATCCAGTCAAGTTCAATTGAATTTTCAGGCCGGATATTTATCCTGTCAACCCCGGCTGCAGCGAATATCGCTCCGTTCCATTCGCTTTCTTTCACTTTGGCGAGCCGGGTATTTATGTTGCCCCTGAGGTTAACGAGGGTATGGTTAGGATAATAATTCAACCACTGCGCGCGGCGCCGGATACTACTTGTCGCAATCACCGCTGTTGAATAACGGTCATCCATAAACGAAGAATCATCCCTGACTACAAGCAGATCTTTCCATGAAGCCCTCTGAAGTACAGCTGCCTGCTGAATGCCTGTTGGCAATTGAGTCGGAACATCCTTCATTGAATGGACCGCGATATCAATCCTGTTATTTAATAATGCGATATCAAGCGTTCTTGTAAAAATTCCCTGGACACCCATTTCGTACAATGGAGTCTGCAAGTCAATATCACCTTCACTTTTTACGAAAACCAGTTCTGATTGATAACCATTTTCCGCAAGTAAGGCAGCAACCTGATTAGCCTGCCAGGTAGCTAATTCGCTTTGCCTGGTGCCGATTCTGATGGATCTGTTCATTACCTTAATTTTTGGCGCGCGAAATAAAATCGTGCACAGCTTCAATGTACTGGCAGCCATGAAGATCCTGGCTACGCATCTTGAGTGCCATGGTGTTTATTACCTGCTGAATTTTTTCGTCAGAATGAATAATGGGCGAAGTTAAGCTATGAAGCGAAGAATAGGTTGTATATAGTCTGCAGGAAGGAAGTGTTTCAAGCCTTAGTTTTACAGCTCGAAGCATGGGCACCCGGCGACGCATCTGGTACCATTCAAGAAATTCACCGATATGTTTATCAATGATTGCCCTTGCCTTGGGCATCTCAGCTTTCCTCTTCATCAGCGTTTCATCTTTTAAACGTGACAGTTCATCCACATTGATAAGGGTTATACCTGGAAGCTGAGAGACAGTTGTTTCAACATTATAAGGAATAGAAAGATCAATGATCAGTTTGGAACCTGTTGCTGCGAGGTGAGAATAAAGCAAAGTAGGAGTTTGAGAATTGGTCGCCACAAGAATGATTGTGGCTTCTTTTACCAACACCGGCAGATCGGCGAGTTTACCCGATTTGAGCCCAAGGTCAATTGCCAGGTCCGAGGCCGTGGCATCTGTCCTGTTTACAAGGGTAATATTTGTAGTATTAAGATAATCAATTATGTTTTTGCAGGTGTTACGCCCGATTTTACCGGTTCCGATCAGCAGGATATTCTGACTGGCGATATCCTTAACATTGTCCCTGATATACTGAACGGCTGCGAAAGAAACCGAAACGGTACCGCTACTGAGCTGCGTTTGATTCTTTATAGTTTTGGAAGATTGTAAAACGGTATTTACAACGCGGTCCAGGAAATTACCGACAAACTGGTGCTCGCGGGCAAATTTTACCGCCTGCTTAATCTGGCCGACTACTTCATAATCACCAAGAATCTGTGAATCAAGCCCCGCGCTGACTTCAAAAAGATGCTGAATAGCTTCAGTTCCGGTTTTAATATAGGCAAGAGAACTAAATGTATCAATGTCGCCTACAGTCTGGGAGCAAAGTAGCTGTATAAGTTCCCGGGCGGTTTCTCCGAACCCATAAATTTCAGTTCTGTTGCAGGTAGACAGGATAAATAATTCATTTATTCCATAAAAAGGAGCAAGATCCAGGATAGAAGCATATTGTTCTTTGCCAATAGCAAACTGGCCCCTGATGGAAGCATCAGTCTTTTTATAGTTAATTCCCGCTACATGAAACTTAAAAATCTCTCTGGTCGTATTTCCGTTCATCAAAGTACTGCTGTTCAGATTGCAAAAATACTCCCTGGCCAGCTGAATCTGCATTTTCCAAGTCATTGTAATGTCATATTATTACCCGCTGAGGCAAACAAAAAGAAAGCACAGGCGTTTATTCAAGCGCAAATGTAATTTCGCGCAATAATTGAAAATGATGACCAGAAGGGGTATTATGCTGATGAACCTCGGATCGCCAGAATCCACGGAGGTAAAAGATGTACAGGATTATTTAAATGAATTTTTGATGGACCCAAGGGTTATTGACTATCCCTGGATATTCAGAAAAATATTAATAGAATGGATCATTACTCCGAAGAGGGCGCCGAAATCTGCTGAAGCGTATAAGTCGGTCTGGCTCCCTGAGGGTTCACCGCTGATAGTTTTATCACAACAACTGAGGGATGCCCTTCAGCTTGTAGTTGAAGAACCCGTTGAATTATCGATGCGCTACGGAAAGCCCCATCCTGCCACGGCATTTGAGAACCTGATGAAACATAATCCTGGGCTTGATGAGGTTATTGCTTTGCCCCTCTATCCCCATTACGCCATGTCATCCTACGAAACAGCCGTGGAATATGCAAAGGAAGTACATCAAAAAAACAAATATCCATTCAAACTAACTTTCATAAAGCCATTTTACAACGACGCTGATTATATAAATGCAATGGCAGAAAATATCCGGCCTTTTCTTGAAAACGAATATGACCAGATCCTCTTTAGTTATCATAGTATACCCCGGCGTCATATTACAAAAGGTGATATTACGGGGTCACATTGTCTCAAGACCCCAAATTGCTGTGAAGTGGCTTCGCCGGCGCACAAACAGTGTTACAGGCACCAGTGTTTTGAAACTACCAGGCTAATTGTTAAAGAGCTTGGAATACCTGAAGATAAATATGGAATATCTTTTCAGTCCCGGTTGGGAAGGGAGGAATGGCTCAAGCCCTATACCGCGCTCCGTCTCGCTGAATTACCTGCAACCGGAGTAAAAAAACTTTTAGTGGTCTGTCCTTCCTTTGTAAGTGACTGTCTTGAAACACTGGAAGAAATGGCTTTCGAGGGCAAAGAAATATTTCTTCATGCGGGAGGAGAAAGTTTTCAGCTGATTCCATGTCTTAATACACATCCACTACTCATCCAGACAATCGCAGGGTGGATGAAAAAATCTATCGCCGGAAGTAAAGAAATGGTCCTTGCATAAGTTCCAGGTTTCAATTAATAAAAACACAGATTGTTTATCTTGCCCACCGCATGTACGAATACGTAAAAGCCCTGCATATAATATTTATAGTAACCTGGTTCAGCGGTATGTTTTATATCGTCAGGCTTTTCATCTACAATACAGAAGCTGCAGAAAAACCCGAGCCGGAAAAAAGTATTTTAAACAGCCAGTTTTCGATCATGATAAAGCGGCTCTGGTTCGGTATCACCTGGCCCTCTGCAGTGTTGACCCTGATATTCGGTTCCTGGATGTTATACTTATTTGGATCTGTACCTGCATGGCTGGGTATCAAGATTGCGTTTGTCGCCGGCCTGTATCTTTATCACCTTTCCTTGCATAATATTTATCGTCAACAGATGAAGGGAGTATACAAATATTCCAGTACTCATCTTCGGCTGTGGAACGAAGTAGCCACAATATTTCTTATTGCAATTGTAATGCTTGTTGAAGTTAAACAGGCAATGAGTTTGTGGTGGGGGCTTGGTGGCCTGGTAGCATTTGCGCTTCTGTTGATGAGCGCGGTGCGTATATACAAGCTTGTCAGAGCCAAGAAGGAAGGCTGAATGATTGCCTTACCCTAATCTCTTGCATCGTTGATTTCCAACCAAAATCCATCCGGATCCTGGAAATAAATTTGTTTAACGCCATCCACGCGCTTAGTGATCTTTCCGCTTTCACCCGCCCAGTTCATAAACGGAACCTTCATTTTGTTTAACCTTTCGGCAAATTCATCAACCGACGGCACCGTGAAACAGAGATGGGTGTTTTTATCATGGCTGGTAATTTCTTTTGCAGATTCAATAATATGGAGATGACTTTTTGGGCCAATATTGAACCAGGTGTGTTTATTATCATGGAAGGGTTCAGGGATAGTGTCCAGCTGAACAACATCAATATAAAATGCTGTGCTTTTTTTAAGGTTTACTACTGAGAGCGCAATATGATTTAGTGCAGCTTTTTTTGACTGTGCAGTAGCAATTGTTGAGAATCCTGAGAACAATATGGTGGCAAATAATGCAATTTTATGAATCCCTTTCATGCCATCAAGATACAAAGGTTATAATAATACTCAAACTTTTAGTGCCAGGTGATCCGAAAAATCAATAGTTAACATGTGGAGAATACTCCACAATATGCCATCTTTGACTGATCGAAAAATCCGGAATAAACCGGCAAATTTGATTTCAAACTTATGAAATGGCCCGATACTACCCGATTTCACCAGCTATGTGTGTAGTGTACATGATAAAACGTCTTAATTTAATAATTTTTATTGCAACTGGGTGGTTGGAGCAACTTTTGTTTAATGTAATATCAAATCAAACTACGAAACTGTTCTCATCCGGGATACAAATTAGTCGATCGTAAGCATGGAGCCGCAAAAAAAGAAAAACTGGGTTAAGATCATTCTTAAGTGGGTGGGAATCGTGATAGGAAGCATCCTCCTGCTGCTGGTTATTTTGTGGTTTGTACTCCAGACAAGGTGGGCCCAGAATATCGTGAGAAAGGAGATTGTAAATTATCTTGAAAAGAAACTTGACACTAAAGTAAGCATTGCGCGACTGTCCATCAATTATCTGTACCATCTCGAATTAGATGGTGTTTATGTCGAGGATCGCTCCAAAGAGCCGCTGGTATATATCGGTAAGCTGGAAGCAGGATACAGATTGCTTGATCTGCTGGATAACACTTTGACAATCTCCAGTCTGGAAGTAGACAGTCTTCGTTTAAATATACATAATTCAGAGACCGACAGTTTATTCAATTATGATTTCATCAGCAAGGCATTTGCATCGGGTGATACTACCAAAACGGCGGATACACTGTCATCAGGCACTGCAATGAAATTCAATCTTGGGGATGTTGAATTATCCAGGGCGAATCTTCATTATAATGATGCCTATAACGGCCAGAACTTTACTATAACTTTCACCAATATAGATATTGGCATCGACAGGTTTAACCTTGATTCGATGGATTTCAGACTTGATCATCTTTATACACAGAATCTTGCTGCAGGTATCCGGTTCAAACCTACTTCCCGTTTAACGGCTAAAGATACTACTACTACTACTACTACTTCTACTACTACTTCTTCTTCAGGTCCCATGCCTTTGATCCGTGCAGACAGCATCCTGCTTACGGGTACCAGGATAATATATATAGATGATAACAGTGCAATAGATCTCAACACTGTTGCTGCGAAGCTCGGAATTTCTGACCTGAGGCTTAATCTCAATACAAACAACGCAAGTATACACAACCTCAGCCTGGCAGATCATTCCACCATATTTGCCACAAACTCAAAGCGGCCGGATAAGGAAGAGGTGGCCGAGATAAAAGATTCAATTGAAGCTGATCCCTTTAAATTCAGTGTTGAAAATCTTTCCCTTGAAAATAATACAGTGCAATATGACGATGTTGCGAAGCCAATAGTTCGTGGACCCCAGATGGATTTTTCTCATCTGAAACTAAATAACCTGAATACTTCCATTAAACAACTCATATCTGATGGGAGAGGATATAAGGCTGAGATTGAATCTTTGACATTTAATGAAAAAAGTGGCTTCCGGCTAAAGCAATTACATACTAACGCAGTTTATGATGAGCAGTTGGTGAAACTGGAAAAAACTGTTATACAAACAAATCGCAATCTCATTAATGGCTCAATGGAAGCGACTTTTGCATCCATTGAGGAGGCCAGCAAAAATCCCGGATCAGTTTCTATAAAAGCCGTTTTCACAAACACCAATCTTGTATTAAATGACTTGTTATATTTTCAACCTGACCTGGCAGCAAACAAATATGTTCAGCCTTTGCTAAACAAAACCATTGAGCTGAATACAAAAGTAAATGGGAAAGTTAATAGCCTGAACATTCCACAACTAATAATCCGACAGGGTTCTACAGCATTAAATGCTTCGGCGAAAGTGACTGGTTTGCCGGATGCCAAAAAAATGAAGATCGATCTGCGGCTAAATAATTTTAGTGGCACCCGTGAGGGACTGCTAAGTTTGTTACCAACGGATTTAATTCCATCATCTGTTCATATTCCCGAAACTTTCAATATCAGTGGTACCTATGACGGAACACCTGATGATATGAGCGCCGATATAAAGGTTGTAACCAGCAGCGGGGATGTTTCAGTTGTGGGTAAGATAAAAAATGCATCAGATAGTATCAGGGCCGTATATGATGCTCATATTACTTCTAACAATCTTCAGCTTAATAAATTTCTCAGTGATACCAGTTTGGGCCTCGTATCAGTAGATTTCAAAGTTAAGGGTAAGGGCTATGCCGTAAAAACTGCAGATCTAAGTCTTGATGGTTCAGTTAATAAACTGCAGGCAAAAGGTTATACTTATAATAATATAAAAGTAAAGGGGACTCTGGCCAATAATAAGGTGGTTGCTAATTTAAATTCACCGGACTCAAATCTGTTAGCAGATCTAGATGTCAGTTACAATATGGATGAGGTCCATCCGGAGCTGAAGGTTAATTCAAATGATATGAGGGTTAACCTGCAGAAGCTTGGTTTTTCAAAAGAACACCTGATCGTAAAGGCCAAACTCAATGTCGATCTTGTTAATGCAGATCCGGATAAGCTTGATGGAAATGTTTTTATTACCGGTTTGCAGATTGCTCATAAAGATAAAGTGTATCCACTCGACTCATTAAAAGTGATTGCTGGCAGAGTAGGGGATAGTTCAGATATAAGCATAGAGACACCAATGCTTTTCGCGAATATGCGGGGTTTATATAAAGTGTCAACCCTTGCTCAGTCTGTTCAGGCGGTTATGGCTCATTACATGAGTGACAGTACATTTTCTGACACCAGTGTTCCCGCTAATCAGTTTCGGCTTACAGGTACAATAATAAATCATCCGATTATAAGATCGTTTGTGCCGGATATGCGAAGATTTACTCCCTTGAATTTTGCTGTTAATATGAATTCGGCAAACTACCTGTTGCAGGTAGTGGCTAATATGAAAACATTGCGCTATGGTGATTTCATAGTAGACTCCTTCAATCTTGGGGCAAATTCTCAAAATGATAGCCTGGTATATGGTATTAGCGTTAAACAGGTTACTCATCCAACTACCCCTTTATACAAAACAACGATATATGGAGGGTTACGGGGTGGTAAGATTGGCTGGAACATAAACCTCCACGACAAACAGGATAAAGACAAGTATTTTGTCGGTGGCACGTATAATACAATAAGGGGTGTTTCAGAACTGCGGTTATTGCCGGAGCTCCTGATTAATAAGCAGACCTGGACGACAAATGAAAATAACCTGGTTCAGTTAGACAGTAATGGAATTAAAACTGCAAACCTGGCCCTTATGCGGGGAGACCGGGGTTTAAAAATCAATGGAACGGGTGCTGGTGGTGGATTTCCGATCAACCTTCAGTTTATGAATTTTTCGATTGCCACCATCGCGTCGATGATCCAGAGTGACACGCTAGTGGCAGATGGATTAATAAACGGCAGCATTGCCCTAAAACAATCTTCTCCATTTTCATTTGTGGCAGATCTTTCAATAGACAGTATTGAAGCTTTCAGTCAACGAATAGGCACGCTGAAGTTAGATGCAAGTAATAGCTCTCCTGAAGTTTTTAATGTGAATGCAGCTTTAACAGGAGACAGTGTTAATTTGACTGTAAAGGGCGACTATACAACCACTGGCGAGAATAACCTGAACTTCGATCTTAATATTCCTGAGTTTTCACTTACAGCAGCGCAGCCATTTGTGAAAGACATGATCACGAATTTGTCAGGATTGGCAAGTGGCAATCTAACATTACGCGGCAGTGCCGCGAAACCGCAGGTTCGCGGTTCTCTGTCTGTAAAACAAGCCTCGCTTATTTATGCTGAGTATGGCACAGCATTACGTATTCCTGATGAAACAATTGTATTTGATGATCAGGGTATTCTGCTTGATAAGTTTACCATTACAGACTCAATGGGTCATGAGGCCATAATAGATGGCAGGGTATTCACAACCGATTACCAGGATTACCGATTTGATTTGAGTTTGAATGCAAGGGAGTTCAGGGCAATAGATAACCGTTTAAAACCTGACCAGACCATTTTTGGACCTGCCTCCATCAATGCCCGGCTAACTATTAAAGGGGATATGAATTTGCCTGTTATAGAGGGACGGGTAAGAGTGATTGATAATTCTTCTGTCACCTTTGTGCTGCCTTCAGAGGATCCACAAGTTGAGAGTCGGCGTGGAATCATCCAGTTTGTTGACTTATCTAACCCCGTCGATTCATCATTAATAGCAAATACAAATCCAAAAGACACATTAGCGGAAGATGTAATTAAGGGATTGTCCTTAAGTATCAGTGCAGAAATCACACCCGAGTCTTCGTTGACCATTGTGCTTGATGAAGATAACGGCGATAGTTTAAGAGTCAACGGAGCAGCCACTATCAATATGACAATTGATCCCAGTGGTAAAACAAGTATGACAGGCAGATATACTGTTAGTGAAGGCGCTTATATTCTATCATTGAACCAGTTTATCAAAAGAAAATTTGATATCGTAAAGGATGGAACAATAACCTGGACCGGTGATCCCACTTCAGCTACTATTGATCTTTCGGCCGTATATACGGTAAACACTACGGCAGAACCGTTGTTGAATGCCACATCGAGTGTACCAGAAGGTGCACTCAGACAGAAATTGCCTTTCCTGGTTTATCTGAACCTTGAAGGTGAAATGCTGCAACCAAAGATCTCTTTTAAACTTGATATGCCTGAACGGGAAAGAAATGTGTTTGACGGCGTGGTCTATAACCGGCTTAAATTAATTAACAACGATGAGTCGGAACTGAATAAACAGGTAATGGGCTTACTGGTACTTAATAATTTTATTGGTAATAATCCATTCAGCAGCCTTTCATCCAGTACGAGCGCGGAGACAATAGCTATGGGTGCTGCAGGTAAAATCCTTGCTCAACAACTAAATAATCTCGCGGGAGATCTTATTAAAGGAGTTGATGTCAATTTCGATTTTGAACAAAGGGAAGATTATACAAGCGGTAGCCAGCAAAATTCCACCAGGATGAATGTTGGTGTGTCAAAAAATTTATTCAATGACCGCACAACGGTAACGGTGGGAACCGGCATACCGGTTGAAGGCTCCTCGAACAGCTCCTCAGGACTGACAGGAAACGTGACTATAGATTATAAAATAACACGTGACGGCAGGTACCGGCTAAAAATATACCGTCGTAACGATAATCAAAGCATTATAGATGGTGAGGTAGTGGAAACCGGCGTTGGTTTTATACTTGTGATGGACTACAATGAGTTCAAGGAAATATTACAGAAAAGCAGGCGTGACCGGAGATACCGAAATCAAGTTGGGAGGCCGCCTTCACAAAACACGAAATGAATAGAAAATATCAACTGATACTTGTTGTGCTCACGGGTTTGATATTGTGTTCCTGCAATAACTTAAAGAAATTGCCGGCCGGAGAGAGATTGTACACCGGTGCAGAAGTTGTGTTTGATGATACAATCAAAAACAAGAAAGAAATCAGGAATGAATTAAAGGAACTCCTTCGACCGGTTCCAAACTCGAAGTTTCTTGGCATGCGGATCAGGCTGAGTCTTTATAACCTGGGTAAACCAACAAAAAAGAAAGGACTTAATCACCTGTTACGTAATAAATGGGGCGAAGCCCCTGTTTTGTGGAGCCGCGTAAAGCCCGAAAACAATTCTACTATTCTCAACAATTATATGTGGAACCATGGTTTTTTCAAATCCATTACCGAGGCAGAGCCTTTATTGAAAGAAAAAACTGCCAGCGTAAAATATCACGTCCGCGCAGGCATCAGGTATAAGATAGATACTGTCGGATTCCCCACAGACAGTACTGCGTTAGGTATGCTCATTCGTGCGCAACAAAAGAAAACTTTATTAAAAACCGGAAATTTTTTCAATCTTGATGATATTAAAGACGAAAGGACAAGGATTGACCAGGAACTTAAAAATTACGGATACTTTTATTTCAATCCTGATTACCTGCTAGTCCAGGTCGATAGCACACTTAAAGGAAATGTAAACCTTTTTGTAAAAGTTAAGGAGCGTAGCCCGAAATCCGCATTAGTGCCTTATGATATCAAGAACATATACATTTATGCAAACTACCGTACTACTGTTGATACATTGTTGCTTTGGAAAGACCTCGTTAATTTTCCCAACTATAAACTAATAGATACTCAAAAGCTGTTTAAACCTAAATTGTTTGAAAAAATTGTTACCCTTCACCAGGATAGTATTTATTCAAGGGCTGCACATAATGTTTCACTGAAAAGGCTTGTCGATTTAGGGACTTTTAAATACATCAGGGCCACATTTGAGAAATTGCGTGACTCAACGTCGTTACTGAACGCATCTTTTTATCTCACACCAACAGAAAAACGATCGTTACAGTTCCAGCTTTCGGGAACCTCAAAATCAAACAACTTCGTAGGATCACAGATCCAGATAAACATGAAAAACCGCAACTTTATGAAGGGTGCGGAGTTACTGGATATTGCTCTAGCAGGTGGATTCGAGAAACAGGTGGGCGGTGAACAATATTCGACCAATGGTACCTCGCTGACCGGGGATATTAATTTATATGTTCCAAGGTTTATAGTTCCATTCCGGATAATAAATCCTCACACAGAGTTTGTGCCCCGGACAAAGTTTAGCGCGGGTTTTGAATTTTTGAATAGAAAGGATCTTTACCGACTTGATGCGATACGTGGTGGACTCGGTTATGTCTGGCGGCAGACTGATAAGATCGAACATGACTTCGCCCTGGCTAGTATAAGCTATATTCAGCCTTCGAATATCACTCCAAAGTTTGATTCCATACTTCAGCAAGACTTTAGCCTGCAGCAGGCGTTTGAAAAGCAGTTTATCATTGGCAGCAATTATACATTTACATACAATGAGTCGACAACAACTCAAAAATGGAACGCAACAAATATCAGGTTTAATGTAGATGTAGCTGGTAATACCCTTGGTTTGATTACCGGGTCGTTTAAGCAATCAGCCAGTCAGAAAACACTGTTTGGTATACCCTTCGCCCAATACCTGCGTTTTAGTACCGAGGCAAGTAATTACTGGAAACTTAATAACCATGGCGTGACCTGGGCAAACCGTATTTCCCTGGGCTATGGATATGCTTATGGCAACTCGCAACAGATGCCATATGTAAAGCAGTTTTTTATTGGTGGAAGTAATAGTATCCGTGCGTTCAGGGCAAGAACACTGGGCCCGGGCAGTTATTATTCTGAACAGAGCCAGACCTATGCCAGTGAAGCTGGTGAAATTAAAGCGGAAGTAAATACCGAGATCAGGGCAAAACTATTTAGTATAGTCAACGGTGCAGCTTTTGTTGACGCCGGTAACATCTGGCTTCGTAAAGAAAACCCCCAGAAACCAGGAAGTGGTTTAGCAGGATTTTATAAAGACTTTGCGGTTGGGACCGGGGTGGGTTTGAGATTTGATGCATCCATTATCATTGTCAGATTTGACCTGGCTTTCCCTTTACGTAAACCCTGGTTACCCGAAAAGGAAAGATGGGTTATTGATGAGATAGCATTCGGTAAAAGTGATTGGAGACGTGACAATCTTATCCTTAACATAGCTATTGGTTATCCCTTCTAATATTGCAATTTCGGAACGAAATTATTCCCGCAGATATTTCATCCAGTCTTTTCAATGAAGTTTATCCAATGAGATCTTTCAACGAGATCTTTCAACGAAAACTTTCAACGAGATCTTTCAACGAGATCTTTCAATGAAAATCTTTCAATAAATTCATTAACGCTTCTTTAATTTCTTCAAACCGGCATCTATGAATTCATGGTTCATATATTTTGATCCAATCATTACCCCATGAATATTTTTGGTTTGATCAATGTCGACCAACGGATTACCATTCAGTAGAATCAGGTCGGAAGGTGCACCTGCTTTGATGGTTCCTTGCAGCGGATCATTATAAAACTGTCCCACATTCACAGTACCTGTTTTAATAGCTTCAAAAGGTGTAAGGCCGGCATCAACAAGATATCTCAGCTCATGATGGACGCTAAAGCCTGGCACATTGAAAACCTGGGGCCCGTCGGACCCAAGTAGCAAACCAACTCCCCCATGATTACATGCGGCAATAAGTTGTCTTCTGATTTTTAAAAATTCATTTACACGATCAGGGTTGTAGGAGGGATTGCTTACCAGGGATTTTTTAGATTTTACCCAGTCGTTCACAGTTTGTTCATCCATATAAACCATTTCTGGTGCGGATGCAAGCATATCTGCGTCTGCTCCGGGAGCTATCCATCGTTCAGCTAAAGCCTGGGTGGGCACAACATAGATCCTTCGGTTTCTTAAACCGGTGATCAAAGTTTTTATCCGGCTGGTATCCGCACGGTATCCAATAAAAGTCGCGAAAAGGCCTGTCCGGTTTTCTGGTATACTATCCAGGCCGGGCACCAGGCTTTCTACAAATCCATCCAGATGGTCGATAGTTGCATACCCCGCATCAATGGCTCTCCATACACCCACCGCATAAGGCACATGCCCGGCGAATGGAATATTTTCAGCTTTCGCGGTTCGTGCAACAGCATTAAAGTTTTCAAGCGTTAGCCCGGGATGGATTTTCAAAAAATCATAACCGGCTTTTTTTTGTTCAATTACCCTGGCGGCACCTTCTTCTTTTGTTTTTACTGTAGAGCCATTAAATGAGGGACCTGAAGTATAAAAATGAGGACCCAATATCTCGCCGCTTTTTATTTTGGAACGCAATTCAAGATGACGGGGATGACCCAGCATACCCCGAATGGTTGTAACACCATTTAATGCAAACAACATGAGCACGTTTTTCATTGGCTCTATATCATCAATCGGCGGAACATGCGCATGCATCTCTGAAAGTCCAGGCATAAGGTACTTGTCGCTGGCTTCCACTACAAAGGCGTTTGCGGCAATCTTTGCTTTTGCTCCATCTGTAATTGAAACGATTTTCCCGTTCCTGGTTACGACCGTTTTATTGGTCAGTACCCTATCGCTGTCCATCGCGATCACATTTACATTTTTGAAGACAATATCCCTGTTCCGGGAATCAATTGGTTGCTGTCCATGGACGATATCTATGCAGAGCAGGGCTAAGAAGGTGACAAACAATTTCATCGTTTTTGAAATTTCACTGCAGCGTTTGGTCCTTGCGGGATGTTTCGAAATCTCAGATGGGTGATTCATATAACATCTTTATTTGAGTCGGAAGTGAAAATGTGTGTTCGGGCAGATAACATTGTACCTGATAAATTTACAATAAATTTACACTGCTCAATCAACTAAGCTGGCGGGGTGGCTGGTCCCTTGGTGAATTTCATGTGAATTTTACTATCGGTATATGCAGGTTCAAAAACTATATGAAGATTGCATGATGAATGGTGTAGCGGAACCCAAAAAATAATAAATAACGGATGAAATACAGAAAACTAGGTAAATCTTCTCTTGAAGTCAGCGTTATTTCATTTGGTGGTATGTCAATGCCCGTTGATCAGCCGATTGCCGATCAATTAATATCGAAAGCTGTTGACGGGGGAATCAATCTTTTTGATACTGCCGACTTATATAACCAGGGGGCAAACGAACTAATGCTTGGTAAAGCACTAAAATCATATCGGAAGAAAGTCTTTATAGCAACAAAGGTTGGCAATCAATGGAGGCCGGATAATTCGGGTTGGGATTGGAACCCTTCAAAACAGTATATCATTAGCCAGGTTGAAAACAGCCTGCAAAGACTTGGTACCGACTATATTGATTTGTACCAGCTACATGGAGGAACAATAGATGATCCGATTGATGAAACAATATCCGCTTTTGAAGAACTAATACAAAAAGGTAAGATCAGGTTTTATGGCATTTCATCGATTCGTCCAAACGTGATTCGCGAATATGTTCAGCGTTCATCCATTTCTTCCGTTATGATGCAATATAGTTTGCTCGACCGTCGCCCCGAAGAGCTTTGCCTGCCATTATTAGCAGCTTCAGACATCGGAGTGCTCGCCAGGGGGAGCATTGCCAAAGGTTTGCTGGGTGGTAAACCGGCAGACAAGTTCCTTAATTATGACAAACTTGAAGTGCATAAATTATCAACGGCTATTCGCAGTATCAGTAGCGACGGTAGAAGTGAAATGCAGACTTCAGTAAACTATGTGCTTCAGCAGCAAGCAGTTACATCGGCTGTAATAGGTGTTCGCACTATGGCTCAACTTGATGAGGCCCTGGCAGTTCCGGAAACATTGGCGTTAACGGCCCAGGAACTGGCCTACCTTAACCAGATACTCCATCAGAACTTTTATGAAGAACACAGGTAATGGCTCTCTTGGTTTAAAATAAATTAATTATTCAGATAGGGGTGCAATAGCCTGCAGGTGTCTTTAAATAAAGCACAAATTTGGCCGGAGCCCTCAAATACAGCACTGGATATCAAACCCTAAGAATGGAAGTAAAAGACAGTGGAAAGCTGTATAACCCTGGAGATACGGGGGAACAAGCTTTTGAACAGGTTTTTAAAACAAACTTTAAAAACCTGCATGCCTACGCCTATACTATCATCAGGGACGATATCATGGCCGAAGAGATCGTTCAAAATGTGTTTTGTCGTCTTTGGGAAAAAAAATCTAAGGTTGAAATTCAAATCTCCCTCGCGGCATATTTGTACAGGTCGGTTTATCATGAAAGTCTTAATTACCTGAAACACCTGAAAGTGCGTTCAGCATATAACAATTACGCACAATCGCAGATGAAAAGCAATTCGGACAATGCGGAAAAAAAGATTTTATTGGGTGATCTGGAAAGCAAACTCAACCAGGCATTAAGCGAATTGCCGGAACAGTGCCGAACTATATTTCAGATGAGCCGTTTCGAAGAACTCAAATACCAGGAAATCGCAGATAGAATGGGCCTGTCGATAAAAACAATTGAAAACCAGATGGGCAAAGCCTTAAAACGGCTGCGGCTCAAACTTGTTGACTTTTTGCCAGCTGCCATTTTAACTTTTCTTAACCTATAAAAGCGACTTCATTGAAAGAATTTTTACATGATATGGATGATGAAATGCTGGTGAGGTTCCTGCTTGATGAGGTAACGGAAGAAGAGCGGGCTCTAGTAAATAACTGGATCGGCCAGACTCCGGCCAATCAAAAATACTTTAATCATTTTGAACTCATCTGGCAACAGAGCAGGGTACTGGCAATATCAAGGGAGGTGGACGAGGATGCAGCCTGGCAAAGATTTAAGATCAGGATTAATAGCCCTGGTAAACCTGCTATCATTGTTCCATTTAAAAAAAGTTTTAACTGGATGCGTGTCGCTGCAATTTTCATTACCACGATCGCAGTTGCCGTCTTATTTTACCTGGTTAATACAAAAACCGCTCAACTGGAACTTGCAAGCAATGATATAATTGTTAATGATACGCTGCCCGACAATTCCATAGTTACCTTAAACAAACATTCCAGTTTGAGTTACCGTGAAAAATCAGGCAGGCAATCTTATCGCAAAGCAATTTTGAAAGGAGAAGGATTCTTCAATGTAAAACCCGATAAATCAAAACCATTTTTTGTTGAAGTTGATGGTATCGAGGTAAAAGTAGTCGGCACTTCGTTTAATATTAAAAGTCTGAAAGATTTTACAGAAATAATTGTTGAAAGCGGTATAGTGACCGTAGCAAAAGATAATCAACTGGTCACGCTTCAAAAGGGCGAAAGGCTTACGATACCGCGGGCCGGGGCCATGCCACAGAAAAAACAAAATTCCGACAAACTCTATAACTATTACCGGAGCCGCGAATTTGTTTGCGATAATACTCCTGTATGGAAACTGATTGAAGTGCTCAATGAAGCCTATGAAACGAAAATTATCATCGAAAACGAAAAAGCAAAAAAAGAACTTTATACTGTCACTTTCTACAACGAGCCTATTGAAAAAATAATTTCAGTTATCGCAGAAACTTTTGACCTCACTACTGAAAAGAAAGGCGACCAGATCATTTTAAAATAACGTTCAACAATATTTAAGATAAGATTCAACACTAATTTCAAATTAGGTTCAACGCTAACATTTCACCAACAAACAATGAAAGGAAGAATTAAGGTACATTTCGTAACAGCATTTGTAACAATCCTGTTTGCAGGAGCCGCAACCGCGCAATCGAATCTCAGCAAAACAATTTCACTTACGGTTTCAAAACAACCAATTGACCAGGTACTGGAGATCTTAAGCAACAAAGGAGATTTTTATTTTTCTTATAACAGTAACATAGTGTCCCGCGACACGCTGATCACTATTTCAGAAAATAATAAGACGGTAAGACAGTTGCTGGATATGATTTTCAAATCGGGATTCGAGTTCCGGGAAAGTGGCAATTACATCATTATCAGGCGTGCTCCGATTAAACTTACATTGGTCACATCAAAAGCGGTGAGTGAAAATAAAATATATATCGTAAGTGGATATATCGTGGACGACCAGACGGGCAAGCATGTGAGTTATGCAAGCATCTATGAGAAGGACCGCCTGGCTTCAGCCATGACCAATGAGCAAGGTTATTTCAAGATAAAATTAAAAAGCAGATACAAAACAGCATCACTTACCGTCAGTAAAGAATTTTATGAAGACACCACGGTTGTAATAGAACCAAAGTTCAATCAACAGATAACCATCACGATCATGCCGCTTGAGGTAACTGAACAATCAGCGATAATCAGTCCTAAGAATTACGAAGCACCCGACTCTATTGTAATTGCTGTCCGGCAGAATGACAGCATTCAATGGTTATATACCTATAAAAAAACAGATTCTGTAAGGGTAGAAAAAACCACCCTGGGTGACTGGTTCATCAGTTCCAAGTTGAAATTTCAAACGATTAATCTGAAGCGGTTTTTTATTGCCCGTCCTTACCAGGTATCCATTACACCAGGTTTAAGTACAAACGGTAAATTAAACGGGCAGGTTATTAATACCGTTTCCCTCAATTTGTTCGGTGGCTATTCGGGTGGGGTAAATGGTTTTGAGCTGGGCGGTTTATTTAACATCAACAAGAAAGATGTAAGATATGTGCAGGTAGGAGGCATATTCAACGCGGGCGGGGGAGATATGGAAGGCGTTCAGGTGGGTGGCATTCACAATTCTGCGTTGGGTTTTGCTACCGGTTTACAGATAGCGGGGATCAACAACTTTGTTGGCCGGAGCTATACAGGTTTGCAATTAAGTGGAATTTATAATCATGTTGGTGGCCGGTTGAATGGGATGCAGATAGGCGGCATAGCCAATTACAGCAACAAAGATGTAAGAGGTATGCAGGTAGCGGGCATTGCAAATATCAACCCCGCTGAAACAAAAGGGGTCCAGATTGGTGGCATATTTAATTACACCCGCAAGTTGACGGGACTGCAGGTTGGTTTGATAAATGTTTCCGATACTTCAGAAGGGTATAGCCTGGGGCTCATTAACATTGTGAGAACCGGTTATCATAAGCTGGTATTTTTCACCAATGATGTTGTTACCGCAAATTTTGCATTTAAAACAGGTAACCGGAAACTATACAGTATACTACTCGGAGGTTTAAATACAGATAGTAAAAGAATGATCTATTCATATGGCTATGGGCTTGGTACTGAAAAGTATATAGGAAAATGGTTCAGTATCAGTCCTGAAATCACCTCGCAATACCTGCATCTCGGTTCATGGGATCATCTCAACCTGTTGAATAAGGCAAACCTTAATCTCAATATTCGTTTTGGCAAACACTTTTCGATTTTTGGAGGACCTGCCTTCAATGTCTATTATTCTAACCAGACTTCAGCTGTGCCCGATTACAAATTTGATATAGCGCCAACAAATTCATATAAATACGGAGATCATGTTAATGCGTGGTTTGGTTGGAACGCAGGGATCAGCTTGTTTTAATTTTTTTCATGCGCATAGGGGTAAATAAAATGAAGGTTGTCATAATGGAATAAAAAAACCTTTGTATGAAAAAAATCAGCCTGGCTTTATTATTAGTTTTGTCAATTATCAGTCTTCCTTCATGTCGCAAAGTTGTGGGTGATGGTCCTGCCATCACCGAAAACAGGTCAACGGGAGAATTCACAGGGATCGAGATGGGTGTTCCTGCAGACATGTATTACATTCCCGGTAACAACTTCAAAATCGAGATCACCGCACAACGTAACATCCTTGATGTTATAGAAACCTATGTTTCAGATAACATATTAAAGGTTAAAGTGAAGCACAGTGTAAACATCAAATCCCATGAACCCGTAACAATAAAGATAACTGCGCCTGATGTTAGCTGGCTTGGAGTAAATGGTTCGGGAAATATCAAAGTGTTGGAACCTTTCGAGCCGGCTGCAACAACCTTGTCAATAAATGGATCCGGCACTATGGTAGTTGCAAAACTGGTCGCCGAAGATGTCCAGGTAAAAATCAGCGGTTCGGGTAGTATCCAGGTTTATGATGGCAACACTTCCAAAGAAAGTTTGTCCATAAGCGGGAGTGGGTTGATAGATTTAGCTGCATTAACAGCTGTACAGGCAAGCACCAGCACCAGTGGATCAGGCACCATGCGCGTTAATGTTGTATCCAACCTGGACTGTAAGATTTCCGGCAGTGGAGTTGTAATGTATAAGGGCAATCCCAAAGTAAGCAGTAGTGTGTCCGGTTCAGGGCGCGTAATACCCCTGTAATCCAAATTTCACAGATCCGGCCTTCCATTCATTGGATAAGGTTTAATATTGCAGATTAATAACAGCATTTAACGCTCTCATTAATCAAATATCATAACCAATGGTTCGCATCGGAGAATACAACGATTTACAGGTGATAAGGGTCGTAGACTTTGGAGTATACCTCGATGATGAAAAAGAAGGAATTCTGTTGCCCAAACGTTTTGTACCCGAAGGTCTTCAAACCGGCGATAGTCTTCGCGTTTTCATCTATCATGATTCTGAAGACAGAATGATCGCTACCACACTGGAGCCAAAAGGTGTAGTGGGTGATATAGTTAAATTAAGGGCGGTTGATGTCACTCAGCAAGGTGCCTTTCTTGACTGGGGTTTAATGAAAGATATTTTTGTTCCAAAATCCCAGCAAATGCTTCGTATGATACCAGGTGGAGAATACCTGGTGAAAATATACATCGATGAGAGAACAGGCAGGGTTGCAGCTACCGAGAAAATTGACCAGTTCCTGAGCAATGATACACTTTCTGTAAAGGAAATGGATATTGTTGATCTTGTGATCTATCGGCGCACTGATATTGGTTATCTCGTAATCATCAATAACAAACATACCGGCGTTCTTCACTTCAATGAGGTTTTCCGTGTGATAGAAACCGGTGATAAGCTTGAGGGCTTTATAAAAAAAATCGGGCCGGAGAACAAAATAGATGTAGTAGCCGGCCGTCCTGGCTATCAAAGAGTGGAAGACGAAACCGGGAAAATCATGAGATTGCTGAAAGAAAACAATGGTTATTTACCTTACCATGACAAGTCCGACCCCGATGATATTTATTCATTTTTTTCAATGAGTAAGAAGACATTCAAAATGACGACGGGCAATCTTTTCAAACAGCGGAAAATTGTCTTTACAAAAACCGGAATCAAGCTGGTTGATGAAAACGATTAATCATTATTTGACCATTTCAAATAGAATATCCCCGTTTAATTATGCCCTGAAAAAAATAAAAATAAGAATAGATAAAAATAAAACCGGGTCAGATGAAATTTAATAAACGTAGCCCCCTGCTCAAAGCGAGGGGCTTTTGCTAATTTGCGGTTTATGGCAAAAGGATTTGTATTTGATCTGAATGGAACAATTATCGACGACATGCATTATCATAACCAGGCATGGTTCGACATTCTTACAAAAGATTTAAAAGCTAAACTTACCTGGGAGGAGGTGAAAAAAGAAATGTATGGCAAAAACAGCGAACTCCTGGTCCGTGTTTTCGGACCCGATAAATTTACAAGCGCTGAAATGGATGAATACTCCCTGGAAAAAGAAAGACGATATCAGCAGGCCTATAAACCGGATCTAAAGTTGATTCCCGGATTGGATAGATTCCTTGAGAAAGCCTCAACCAAAGACATCCCCATGGCAATCGGCTCCGCTGCCATCATGTTCAATATAGATTTCATCCTCGACAATCTTGATCTCAGGAAATATTTCAAGGCCGTCGTCAGCGCAGAGGATGTAAAAAACAGCAAACCTGACCCTGAAACTTTTCTGAATTGTGCTACTTTATTGAATGTCCCGTCTCAAAATTGCATTGTATTCGAAGATGCACCAAAAGGTGTTGAAGCAGCCCGGAATGCGGGTATGAAAGCCGTAGTAATAATGAGCGCGCATGAGAAAGCAGACTTTGCTGATTATGACAATGTTTTATATTTTATCAGGGATTATAACGATCCGCAGCTTGATCAGTTATTTTGACTGCAAAGATAAATGTACGATATACACTTAACTGAAAATTTCAGTATATTGGACATTCATTTGAAAGCTTGCCAATTGTATGCCTGACAATTTTGTTATCGGGGTCGACTACGGTACAGACTCAGTGCGCACCATAATTTTGAATACCGGCAATGGAGCAACTACTGCTTCTTCAGTATTCGAATATCCAAGATGGCAGGATGGATTGTTTTGCAACCCAGCCATCAATCAGTTCAGGCAACACCCCCAGGATTATATTGATGGGCTTGAATCTACTATACGGAGTTGCCTGGTACAGGCTGGCGAAAATGTCAGAAAAAACATTGTTGGCATTTCAGTCGATACAACAGGTTCCACCCCCGTCGCCGTTAATAAAGAAGGAAAGCCGCTTGCACTTGTTCCAGGATTCGAAAACAATCCTAATGCAATGTTTGTCTTATGGAAAGATCATTCCTCGACTCTCGAAGCGTCCCAAATCAACAATCATGCAAAAAAATTCAATACAAATTATCTCCGCTTTGTCGGCGGTATCTATTCTTCCGAATGGTTCTGGGCAAAGCTATTATACATCTTAAGAAAAGATGAATTCGTTCGCAATGAATGTTATTCCTGGGTTGAACATTGTGACTGGATCCCATTTTTATTAACCGGTGGCGTCGATATTCATACAATGAAGAGAAGTGTTTGTGCCGCAGGGCATAAGGCACTTTGGTCGCCTGAATTTGATGGTCTCCCGCCAGATGAATTCTTTGCTTCCCTTGATCCCCTCCTTAAAGGATTTACTTGCCGGTTATACAAAAACACATATACCGCTGACAAGGCGGCCGGATATTTGTGCGAAGAATGGGCACAAAGGCTCGGGTTATCGACTGATGTAGTAATAGGAGTCGGTGCTTTCGACGCCCATATGGGAGCAGTCGGGGGCCAGATATCACCATACCAGTTAAGCAAAGTGATGGGAACTTCAACCTGTGATATGTTGGTAGCCCCTGTTAACGAATTGGAGAACATACTGGTCAGGGGCATTTGCGGACAGATAAATGGATCTGTTATTCCAGGGATGACCGGGCTTGAAGCCGGCCAGTCCGCTTTTGGTGATACTTACGCCTGGTTCCGCGATCTGCTTAGCTGGCCACTTTCCCTGTTGCCGGAAAGCAAATTAATAGATACAGCAACTGCCAAAGCCCTTAAAGAAGAGTTGAGCTCCACAATGATCCGGCAATTGGGTGAGCAAGCCAGCGAACTGGATCCGGATGAGGATTCGGAGCTGGCACTTGACTGGTTTAATGGTCGCAGAACCCCGGATGCAAACCAGGAAATAAAAGCAGCCATTACCGGGCTTAACCTCGCATCGAACGCGCCCAGGATCTTTTATGCGCTGGCTGAAGCCACTTGTTTCGGTGCAAAAAAGATTGTTGACCGCTTTAATGAACAAGGTGTTCCGGTGAAAGGATTGATCGGGCTGGGTGGAGTAGCAAAAAAATCACCTTTCATTATGCAGATGATGGCAAATGTGATGAATATGCCAATCCGTATTCATAAATCTGAACAGGCTTGTGCCACCGGAGCAGCTATGTTCGCGGCCACGGCAGCAGGTAGATATAGAAAAGTGGAAGAGGCAATGATGGCAATGGGAAGTGGTTTTGGAACAGAGTACAAACCACAGTTATCAAAAACAACCTTATTGCAACATCGCTTTGACAAATTTACCAGGCTATCAGAACTGGTTGAAGATAAGTTATGAGCCTCGCCCGCCGTAGTACATCGAAATACTGATACACTGCCAGATAATTAACGAAGGCGGGCCTCGCCCGCCGAAGTAAGTTGAAAACTGTTTTTAATGCCATACTATTAACGAAGGCGGGACAAAAAATAATTCTGAAGCGATGAAAGAATTTAAGGAGCTAAGAGAACAGGCCTATCTCGCAAATATGCAATTACCAGCGCTCAACCTGGTAGTATTTACTTTTGGCAATGTAAGTGCCGCAGATCAATCGAAAAAAATTTTTGCAATCAAGCCAAGCGGAGTTCCTTACGATCAATTGTCACCTGACAGCATGGTGATTGTCGACTTCGACGGAAAAGTGGTGGATGGCGCTCTTCGTCCTTCATCAGATACCCTCACACATGCAGTGCTGTATAAGAACTGGCCGGCGTTAGGGGGTATTTCACATACGCATTCTATCTATGCTACCGGCTGGGCACAGACATTAAGAGATATTCCAATTTATGGGACCACTCATGCTGATCATCTGTCGGTGGACTTACCCTGTGCTCCACCAATGGATGATACCAGGATAGTTGGTAACTATGAATATGAAACAGGATTCCAGATTATTAATCACTTCACAAACAGGAAATATGATTATAAGGATGTTGAAATGATCCTTATTGGCAATCATGCGCCTTTTACCTGGGGCAATACAGCGGGCAAGGCTGTTTATAATAGCGCAGTCCTTGAAAATATCGCATACCTGGCATACTTAACCGAACAAATCAATCCTAAGGCTGAACGTATGAAGGAATCACTTATCAGAAAGCATTATGAAAGGAAACATGGTCCGGATTCATATTACGGGCAGGTTATCTTTTAATTTAATCGGAAAGCTATGGATCTAAAACAATTCGAAGTCTGGTTTATCACTGGAAGCCAACACTTATACGGAGAAGCAACATTAAAACAGGTAGCAGAACATTCGCAGGTAATTGCGAAGGCGCTAAATCAGCACATAAGCATTCCCGTTAGTATTGTCTTCAAACCTGTCGTTAAAACGCCTGATGAAATTTTTCAACTTTGCCAGGACGTAAACATCACAAAAAACTGTATTGGCATCATTGCCTGGATGCATACTTTTTCACCGGCAAAGATGTGGATAGGAGGGTTGAAAGTATTGAAGAAACCGATGCTTCATCTTCATACCCAGTTCAACCGGGATATTCCCTGGGGTGAAATCGATATGGATTTTATGAACCTGAATCAGAGTGCTCACGGCGACCGCGAGTTCGGATTTATCATGACACGTATGAGGTTGAACAGGAGAGTGGTAACAGGTCATTGGCAAGATAGTGACGTAATTGACCAGCTCAATGGCTGGACAAGAGCTGCTGCGGGCTGGAACGACTGGCAGGGAGCCCGCTTTGTAAGGTTCGGTGATAATATGAGGCAGGTGGCGGTAACAGAAGGAGATAAGGTTGAGGCAGAATTGCAATTCGGATATTCAGTGAATGGACATGGTGTTAGTGACCTGGTGAAAGTGATTTCGGAGGTTACTGATAAGGAAGTCGAAAACCTGGTAAGAGAATACGCAGATAAATACGAACTCGCTTCGAAACTGAAAAAAGGTGGGGACTTTCATAATTCATTATTTGAAGCAGCCCGGATAGAAGCCGGTTTGCGTCACTTCCTGGTGGCCGGTAATTTTAAGGGATTCACTGATACATTCGAAGATTTGAATGGTTTGCCCCAACTGCCTGGAATAGCCGTGCAACGGCTAATGGCAGAAGGTTATGGTTTCGGGGGAGAAGGCGACTGGAAGACAGCTGCCCTGGTACGGGCTATGAAGGTGATGGGTGCCGGGTTAAACGGCGGGAATTCTTTTATGGAAGATTATACCTATCATTTTGATCCTGCAAACAGGATGGTTCTTGGTTCGCATATGCTTGAAATCTGTGAATCAATATCCAGCGGTAAACCTTCCTGCGAAATTCATCCGCTCGGAATCGGGGGTAAAGCTGATCCGGTTAGATTAGTCTTCGACGTTGCTGCGGGGCCGGCTATCAATGCCTGTATAATTGATATGGGCAACCGTTTTCGTTTACTTGTAAATGATGTAGAAGCTGTTACTCCCCTGGAGTCACTGCCGAAACTTCCGGTAGCAAGAGTGATGTGGAAACCAATGCCTGATATGAGGACGGGTTGCACAGCCTGGATTTATGCCGGTGGCGCTCATCATACCGGGTATAGTCAGAACTTATCGAGTACACATATGCGTGACTTTGCAGAAATGGCCGGCATAGAATGTGTAGTGATTGATAAGGACACTAATTTGAATGCATTCCGGAATGAATTGAGATGGAATGAAGTTTATTATAAGGCGGCACAAGGGTTTTAACGGTAGTGCAGTGATTTTAATGGCCCCTTAATATTTATTATTATAATTTTCAATTGCCTTTCACCGGTCTGTTAACTTTTCACTGTTCGTTTTTCATCACCTATTGGTTTGCCTAATCAAAAGCCCCCATGAGTATTATTCAGTACAAAAATTACGACCGGCTGCTCCTGGCAGTAGATTGTATCATATTCGGATTTGACGGACATCGGATCAAAAGTCTGCTTATTAAACGTGGTTTTGAACCAGAGATAAGTAAGTGGTCTCTGATGGGTGGTTTTGTAAATAATAATGAAAGCGTTGACGAAGCTGCGAAAAGAGTTTTAAAGCAGCTAACCGGACTTGATAATATTTACATGGAGCAATTGCAATGTTATGGCGATCCTGAGCGGGATCCGGGAGGGAGGGTTGTTTCAGTTGCATATTTTGCGCTGATCAGGATTGACAATAACGACAAATTACTTAAAGAGCACCAGGCAGAATGGTTTTCGTTCGATAAATTTCCTCCACTGATTTTTGATCACCAGGAAATGGTTAAAAACGCAAAGGAGAGATTGCAACAAAAAGTAGCCAACCATCCCATCGGATTTGAACTGTTGCCTGCAAAATTCACCCTGCCTCAATTACAATCCCTCTACGAGGCGATTTATGAAAGTCCTGTCGACAAAAGAAACTTCACAAGAAAAATTTTATCACTCGATATCCTGGAAAAGCTGGATGAAAAAGAAAAAACCACATCAAAGAAGGGGGCCTTTCTTTACGTGTTTGATAAGGAAAAATACATGAAGCTTGAAAATGAAGGCCTGAAATTTATTTAATCTGAAAAATTAATTACCTGGGTCAAAATGTCGGACACAGGGATTGTCTTTTGTCACCGTTGTAGTCGCTGTAGAATCCATGATTTATGAGCGCAAACTCAAACGCTCCACGTGAATTATTGTATTGTTTGAGCGAAGATGAAGTCGCATCGTAGCTAAACACCAGTCTCACATTTTTCCATGAGAAACCTATCATCGGAATTATAGCATCTCCCGGGCGGTAATAAAGACCACCAATCAACTGAATCTCTCCATCACCTGAAAGATTGTACTGGATATTTCCACCCGCAACCAATTCGGATGAACTGGCCTGGTTACTGTAATAGGCCATCGGGTTAATAATAACCATATCATTCATCTTGATGCTTGCATTCACAAAAGCTGTATATCTTGGTGCTATCCGTCCATCAAAGCTGATGCTGTCCAAACTATTCGGATCCGTTGTGAAAAAAGATTCACGGGGCCTGTTAATATGGTGCGCAGACAATCCGGCATTCAGGTATAAATTTTCAGTCGGAAAGTATGCATAGTTTAGTCCGACCTGCATATCAAAATAATTAACGGCACTTGCGTCGAGCACTACACTTGTCGGGAGCGTATTGTCAAAAAATTTGCCATCAAACTGATCCGGAAATTTCAGGTCTGACATGTTAACTCTCTTATTTGCCCAGCCTACATTAAATCCTGCTGATAACAGGTGTGCTTCGCCAAGCATCTGGTGATAAGCCACGGAGCCATAAACTTTGGTTGAAGTGAGGGTACCGGATCCGGCCACATCGCGCAGTATTACACCACCCAATCCAAGCCAGCCGCTTTCAATACGGTCGCGGAATACCTGTGCATCACCCCAAACGCTCATGGTTTTATATGGAACACTCATGATACTGGACCATTGATTCCTGTAGTTGGCTCCTAAACGGTAATCAGCATCCGGAATAAAACCTGTATTCGCAGGATTTGTGGTAAGCGGTGAGTTGAACCACTGTGAAAAATGGAGGTCTTGTGCCGTTGAATTATTCGTCACCAATGAAATGAAAGACATCAGTATAACACTGGTGGCTAACCGAAAAGATGATCGGTAACCGGGTTTTGATTTTATAACATCCTCTCCGGATGGTATAGCCTTTACCCGCATTTTTCTGTTCTTCCAACCCTGGATTGTCAGCATCGTCATGTAAGTTACTGTTAAGAATAAGTTTCTCCTACAGTTGGTTCTGGTTTAATTCGCAATCCCGGATCCCCGGAATTTTTCTACTTATCGGCCTATGTTTAGCAGCCTGTTTTTAACTGCCTATGTTTATTTATCTCTTATCAGATTTATCTGTCTATCTTATCAATGTTATATCGCCGGTTTTTCTTGTTGTGGACCCATCACTGAACTCAACATCAAGCACATATGCATACACTTCCATTGGCTGCGGTTTTCCATTGAAATTGCCGTCCCATCCGAGCCTCCTGTCATTACTTTCAAAAACTTTCTGTCCCCATCTGTTATAAATCCTGAACATCATTCTGTTGATTCCAAATCCTTCTACTCTCACTATACTGTTTTTTCCAAATCGTCCAGGTGTGAATGCGTTTGGTACGTCAAGCAGCGGGATAACCTGGGCCTGAACCGGTTTGCAAATAGTATCAGTACAGCCGTATTGATTGTATGTAATCAGGCAGGCTGTAAAAGTGCCAGTGGCGTTGTATAGATGCAAGGTGGTATCCATAGTGGTTTTTACCGTTGAGTCTCCATCTCCGAAAATCCATTTGTAACGGACACCGCCGGTTGACAGATTTGTGAAGATCACAGGTTTATTTACTTCAGGCGGACTTGGCGAATGATTAAAATTGGCGGTGGGTTTGGTATTCACACTTATTGTATGTTCAATTGAGTCAACCACATTACAGGTATTCGGATCCCTGGCCACCAGTTTCACCCTGTAGGTTCCAACATTCGGGTAAAGATGTACGGGATTGGTGGCTGTGGAAGTGGTTCCGTCTCCAAAATCCCAGAAAAATGTTTCACCTGCAAGCGAATTGTTGGTAAACACGGCATTGAATGGGGCGCAGGCAGGTGAAGGCACCGTAAACTGAGCCTTTACAAGCGGGGAAACCCGGAGTGTGTCTGCCAGGGAATCCGGTGCATTACAATAATTTGTGTCAACAAGGACAAGCCTGGCATAATAAGTTCCTGCGGCAGGATAACGATGATCTACTGGTGCTGTACCGGCATTTACCCGTGGAGAGCCATCGCCGAAATCCCAGACAAAACTATTTGGCCCGAATGGTTTGCCCGGAGGAGCAATCGATAAGTTTTCAAAACGATAATTAAGATCCTCGCAAGGGGGTAATTTTACAATATTCATTGCTAAGTTAGCCCTGTCGGTACGTACCCTGATTGTCGTGTAAGCCGTATCTCTGACATTACAGGAGGTAGAATCTATCGCAATCAATCTTACCAGGAAGTTTCCCACTGTTCCATACACATGGTTAACTTCAAAGTTGTCAGTAGTTAAATCGGGTGAACCATCTCCAAAAGTCCATATATATTGTTTTGCATTGCGAACAGTATCTCTGAGTGTAACTGCAAATGGTACACAACCGGTAGAATCCGGATCATTGCCAACAAAAGCTTTCGGGCCCGCGGCAACTCCGGAGAAATTAAAGGAAATTTTTACTGCACCCAGGTTACAGCCGTTTCTGCCTGCACCATTTACAGGACCGATTACACCTGGAGTGATTGGATAAGGCCTGGTGATCTGGCCGGGACCATTTTGAAAACAGTTTGCGCAGATTGCCTGGTAAATTACTCCCTGTTGGTCATAACGGCTTGTACCTCCGTCCACATGTTCACCTTCGGCACCATCCTGGCCGAAAAAAGTACCATATAGTACCTGGGTCGCATCTTTCTTTAGTACGATAAAATAAAAGTCACGGTTATCGGTAACTGATTTTATAGCATCTGGTGTTATAGGCATACCAGCCACACCTGCAGTAAGATAAGGATCAGTACCTGTCTGTATCCATCCGCCCCAACCGGAAATATAGATGTTTTCACATCTGTCTACCAGGAAAGCCACGGGTGATATATTTGGTTTCCGGTTGCCGGTGCCAAACACAGTTGAATAGATATAGGCTGAAAGATCGGGTTGAAGTTTAGATACAAACTGGCTTGAATTCGGAGCGAACGCAGTGGCGTTGATAACGGGCCAGGCACCCCCTGTAATACCCATCACATACGGGAAACCAATTTTGTCAAATTTTATCCCATAAACAACATCGGGAGTATTGGTGCCGAGATAGGTGGTTTTGGTAATGGAAGATCCATCGTTTGCAATAATGCTGACAAAACCATCGCAGTCTCCGCCCTGGAAAGTACCGGTAAGGCTACCTGATTTGTTTCCCGGAAAGTTAGGGCTGGCCGTTGCGCCACCGACGTAAATTTCATTGGTATTTGGTCTTATTTCGAGAACAAATGCACCATCGTTGGCTGTTCCACCGAGATAAGATGCCCAGGTAACAGCATTACAATTGGGATTTATTTTCATCACAACTCCGTCCTGCGCACCACCTAAGGTTCCCTGGAATGCACCAGCTGTTACCGGAAATTTGAGCGACTTTGTCTGGGCAGCAACATAGATATTTCCCTGGGGATCCATTACTACTTCGCTCCTTGAATCATCACCATAGAATCTGAGCAGGGAGCTTTGACCAACCGCAGCTCCGTTTCCAACATCATTAATGTTTACCCCATCATCCTCGGCTCCTCCAATTATGAGAGAGCCTATCAGGGTTGCCCCATTCGCACTAAATTTTGAAACCACGATATCGGCTCCGCCCCCTGTTCCTACTTTGACACCTGTTGTTGCAAAATCACTGCCGGAATAACTTCTTCCCATTACGACCAGGTTCCCGTCCGGGTCAGATATAAGACTGTGCGGGTATTCATTACCACTACCACCGAGATAAGTTGAATATAAACGCTGTGTTCCGGTTGCGCTGAATTTTGTAATCCCTATATCAACGCCATTGTTACCGGTACCACCTCCGAAATTTATCTGGTAGGCGCCCGTGGTAACAGGATAACCGGTGCCGGTAACCCGTCCACCGGCATAAAGTGAACCATCCGGACCTGGTGTGGCTGTGAAGCCATATTCGTCGGCACGGCTGCCACTGAAAGAAGAGAATATCAGGGTCGGATCAATTACAAGCGTAGTTTTTGTATCGTGATTTTTTACCTTGAAACGAACAGTATTGCCGGTAAGTTCGTAGTTGCATTCAACTGATTGCCTTCCTTTCACATTATCGAACTGGTAGCTATAGGGCGACAATTCCTTTACGTCACCAACAGAGGTTTTTATAATCAGTTCACGGTTGCGTATCGATAATTTGTCTGCTCCTTCAATTTTCATCACGATATCATTCACTGAACCTCCCGGATGAATGATGAAATCATATTTAAGCTGACTGTTTTCGGAATAATACCTCACATCAACATTTGGATAAACATTCTTGTAAACAACAGCCTGGAATATCCTGACATGAGATTGCCATTTGCTTGAATCGCGGCCAATAAAATAATTGTTGTAGCTAGGTAAAATTTTGTCAGGTATGATGAGCGGATTCTCATTAGCTCCCACAAATTGCACATTGTAGGCATGTGAACGTACAGTACCGGAAGAATTACCCGGAGGTTTTGGAAATTTGGTGGCATTACTATCCGGCACCCAGGGTTTTTGAGTGCCCTGGCTGGTAGCCTTTGCTGAATTATGCCTGTCCATTACCCGCCTGAGATCTTCTTCGTTATGCAGTACAACCTTAAAACCATTATTGTGGAGGTAGAAGGAACCTGCCGAAAGAGGACCCTTGAATTTTACGCGGGAATCCCACTGTCCTTTATTTTCAATGAAATCAAATGTCGTGATTTCTGACTGCGCCGTGATTCTTAGGGTGGATATCAGTAGGAAAAAAGCCAAAAATATTCTTCGGTAAGTCAATATATATTTTTTACAAAGTACTCAAATTCGAAGGGCAGGTTTATAGTACGTATTGAATTTAATTAAAATTTAAATAAGATGGCATAAAAGCCTCCGTTCCTGTTCACAACTATTGCACAGTTTATTTACCGTGTTTATTTACGTGACCTGGGGAATTGTGGTTGGCCGGAATGCAACTTACAGGCTGTTTTATATTTATTTTGTGATTTAACTAGTGGATAACATTCGCTTACGGCCATTTGCACTTCTGGCTTTTATGATTATCTTAGCAGTCAGTTTAATACTTAGCACAACAGCTCCACACATCCCCTGAATCAAACCGCGCTAATCCCTTAATTCTATTGTATTTTTTTGTTGTTGTCATCCATCCCTGTGAATAATTGGTTCCAAGATTAAGTCCCCTGAAACAGCCGTATTTATTACTTAATCTCAAAGGCAATGAAACCAATAATACTCGCTGTGGATGACAGCAAAGCTATACGATTCCTGCTTCAATCGATTTTTGGCAAAAAATACCAGGTTATTACAGCTGCAGATGCATCATCTGCTATGTATTGGTTGTCAAAGAAAAAGTTGCCTCAGCTAATAATAACTGAATCACAACTTCCTGATGTCGATAATTGGGAATTCGTTGCAAATCTGAAGAACAGTTTTTTATATCAGCCTATACCTGCGATCGTTTTGTCTTCGCAGGACCAAAAAGAGACCGAATCCAAGTGTAAAGCCTACGGAATAGATTATTTTTTTTCCAAGCCATTCAATCCTGTGGAACTAATCGAATTAGTTGATGAATTATTAAGTAAGGAAAAAATTTACTAGTGATCATTGATTGTTGCATCTTAAATCTACCCTTATGGTTCGTACTGAAAACAATGTTTCACCTAAAAGAGTTTACGCTTACCGGCGGACAACTGCTGCACCGGAAAAGAAGCCTATTCTTCCAAATCTTTCTTATCTATATATCGGCAACAAGTTTAAGGCAGCTCATGACCTGCACGCAGGATTCGAGAACAGCTATTTCCTGTTTTCCTTTGATGAAACCATCAAATTACTTTTCCGTCTCGAAAAAGCAGGGCGCTTACCTTCAGTAATCCTGGTAGACAGCCCCAAAGATATTTCGGCGTTTAAGAAATTCCTGGAGGCACTCAGTGAGGTAGAGTCCTTTAAAACGGTGACTATACTCGCAGAAGTCTCCAATTGTCGCCAGGAGATTATAGCTCAACTTTCCCAGGAAAAGGGTATAAGTGACCTCGTAATGATAAATACGAACAATGGCCTCGCTGAAAAAGTTGTATTCTTCAACAAACTGCAAAAAGGAGCCTTGCTGGCTGAAAAATCACTGCACCAGGGTATAAACTGGAACATGATAAAGCATTATGGCTTTGTGCGTGTATTTGACCTTATTTTTTCTATGATTTGTATTGTGTTGCTTTCTCCCCTGATGTTATTGCTCGGGGTGTTGGTTAAAATGGATGGCGGTTCTAATATTTTAGAATTCAGCATAGAACGAGGCCTTCGTTATCGCAGTTTTCGTTATATCAGGTTCAGGACTGAACTGAGCTACAGCAATGAACAGTTTCCGGATCTATGTCATGTTAACCAGTTTTTAAATTCCGAGAATGATGGGGCATCCTACCAGGGTAAGTCAAATCAGACAAGTAAAATAGGCGCATTTCTCCGGTCTACAAATCTGGATGAACTGCCTGCGCTTTTCAACATTATGGCCGGAGATATCTCTTTTATCCGGAACCGCTGATCCGGTTTATCCGGAGCAAAGATCCGGTTTATCCGGAACAAAGATCCGGTTTGTCCGGAAACACTGATCGGGTTGGCCGGTTCGTTTTAAGTGATTCATTTACCTCGGGAGTTTTTCTGTTATTTTTGCCGCAAAAATCAGCATCAGTTATATTTCCAAGATATTAGCCAACCCCATTGAGTACCTGAAAGGCGTCGGTCCCCAAAAAGCCGAGTTGCTAAAAAAAGAGCTTGGCATCTATACATTCCGGGATCTTCTCGAGCATTTCCCATATCGGCATATCGACAAAACAACCGTTACACTTATTCGTGAAATAGACCCGGCTGCGGATTATGTGCAGATCAGGGCTCGTCTCATGAGCCTGGAGATTGTTGGCGAAAACCGGGCGAGGCGACTGGTGGCCCAGGTGAGGGATGAATCCGGCATGATGGAACTTGTTTGGTTCCAGGGCGTAAATGGTATTGAAAAGATGCTTATCACCGGGCAGGTTTATATGATTTTCGGAAAAGTCAGTTTCTTCCAGGGAAAACCACAGATCACACATCCCGAAATCGAGGCACATAACGAGTCCTCAGCCAGTGGCAAAAATTTCCTGGAGCCCGTATATCCCAGCACTGAAAAATTAAAAACCCGTGGCCTGGGTGGCAGACAAATCGCTAAACTGGTTTACGGTTTGTTCACAATGATCAATGAAAAAGATGTTCCTGAAATCATTCCTCCCGCATTATTGGAAGAACTAAAACTGATGCCAAGGTACCAGGCCTTTTCAAATATCCATTTCCCCCCGGATCCCGGCATACATGAAGAGGCGCTTAACCGGCTGAAATTTGAAGAATTTTTTGTTGCGCAGATCCGGCTGGGGATGATCCGTTCGCAGCGACACAGATCCTCAAGGGGTGTTATCTTTGAAAAAGTCGGGCCTCTTTTCAATACATTTTATGAAAAGTATCTGCCTTTCAAATTAACCGGGGCTCAAAAACGGGTTATCAAAGAGATCAGGAAGGATACTGCGGCCGGCAAACAAATGAACCGGCTTTTACAGGGAGATGTAGGCAGTGGCAAAACCATCGTGGCGCTGGTGGTAATGCTTATCGCAGCCGACAATGGCTTTCAGAGTTGCCTTGTAGCTCCGACTGAAATTCTTTCTCAGCAACATTTTGCCAACCTGCAACGCTTGTTGAAGGATCTTCCGGTTCAATGCCGGTTGCTCACCGGATCCACAAAATCGGCCTCCCGTAAACAACTTCATAAGGACCTGGCTGATGGCACCGTTTCAATTCTGGTTGGAACTCATGCCGTGATTGAAGATGTCGTAAAATTTTCGAATCTTGGCCTGGCCATCATTGATGAACAACACCGTTTCGGCGTTGCCCAGCGTGCTAAACTTTGGGCGAAGTCAGTTATCCCTCCACATGTATTGGTTATGACCGCGACACCTATTCCGCGAACACTTGCCATGACGGCTTACGGAGATCTTGATTACAGTGTAATCGATGAATTACCACCAGGTCGTAAACCCATCATAACTGTGCATCGCTATGAAACAGTACGTTCCCAGGTAATGAGTTTTATCCGTGCAGAAATTGCACTCGGCAGGCAAGCTTATATCGTATTTCCGCTTATTGAAGAATCTGAAAAGATGGACTACGAAAATCTTATGAAAGGCTATGTAAATGTAAAAGCATATTTTCCTGAACCAAAGTTCTATATCAGTATGGTACATGGACGTCAGTCTAGTGATATCAAGGAAACGAATATGAAACGTTTCAAGGATGGTGATACACAGATCCTGGTATCTACTACTGTTATTGAGGTTGGAGTTGATGTGCCCAACGCCAGTGTAATGGTCATTGAAAGTGCTGAGAAATTTGGTCTCTCACAGCTACACCAGTTACGTGGCAGGGTAGGAAGGGGAAGTGATAAAAGTTATTGCATTCTTCTCACCGGAACCAAACTCAGCAATGAAGCAAGGGAAAGGTTGAAAACAATGGCTGCCACTTCAGATGGATTTAAGATAGCTGAAAAGGATCTTGAGCTGCGTGGCCCGGGCGATATTAGTGGTACCAGGCAAAGTGGACTGATGAATTTTAAACTGGTAAGTATTACCCAGGATAAACATTGGCTTGATCTTGCTAAAGAAATGGCAGAGAAGGTGCTGAATGATGATCCTGTTCTTGCCAATTCTCAAAACAACGGGCTCAGGGACTATCTGCAATCCGTGGCCGGCAAAACAGCCTGGAGCAAAATCTCGTAGCTGAAACTCCGGAATCAAAAGAACCGTACTTTTGGAGTCATCACTCATCACTCAAGAAGAATTTGCTATGAAAATGGAAGCGATTAAAAAAATACTAATGGTGCTGACGGTGTTCGTCTTAGTTGCCGGGGCTTTGCAAGCACAGTATGATGAACCCGCAGAAAAACAAGGCTTTGACAAGAGTCGTTTGTTTGGAGGAGGTAGCTTTGCGCTTAATTTCGGTAATATAACCATCATCAATATTTCACCACAGGTTGGATATCGTTTCAGCCGTTATCTTGCTGCTGGTGTTGGCGTCAACGGGCAATATTCATCATTCAAAACCATCAATGGATATGATGGTTCAACACTTTCACGCGAAGAATATGGGGTTGCAGGAATGAATATATTCGGTAGGTTTTATCCTATCGAACAGATAATTCTCCAGGTACAGCCTGAAGCAAACTATGTTTGGGGTAAAGTAAAATACTATGATCCTGCCCAGGAATTCAAACTGGATGGTAAGATTGTTCCTTCATTGTTGCTCGGCGCCGGTGGTGCGATTCCTATGGGTGGTGCGGGTGCATTTATTATTATGGCCCAATACGATGTTTTGCAAAGCGATCGTACGCCTTATGGCAGCAAGGTCTTTTTTAGTTTTGGCTATAACTTTGGATTCTGATATTTTATATAGCTTATCTATGTAAAAGTGCGCTGGCTTTTAAGTCCAGGCTTCGGAGCAAAGAATTCCAGTAAAGACTTCCAGCGAAGACTTCTTTGCTTATAAAAGTTATTCAATCCTGTTGAAGATTTCAATGGGCGAATTGCAAAATATAATCCGTTCTTCCGGCAATTCATATAAAAAACCTTCTCTTCTTGCATGATGAAGATGATGCATCAAATGATTATAATAACCTTCTGAATTAAGGACGAATATTTTTTTATCATGAATCTTTAACTGGTTCCAGGTTAACATTTCGAAAAATTCATCCAATGTTCCGAAGCCGCCAGGCATTACAATCGCGACATCACAAAGTTCGTACATCATCTTTTTTCGGGTATGCATATCCGGTACAATCGTTAACTCACTCAAGCCATCGTGTTGCTGCTCCCATTCGATCAGAACCTTCGGGATTACCCCGGTAGCTCTTCCGCCATGCTCCAGTACAGCATCAGCTATAATCCCCATTAATCCTTTTTTGCCTCCACCATAAACGAGTTTAAGATTCAGAACCGCGATCAGTTTGCCAAGTTCAGCCGCATGTTGACTGTAGATTGGATTTACCCCGTTTTTCGACCCGCAGAAAACTGCTACCGCATCTATGTTCATTCGTTAAATGTAGAAACTAATCACTGAAAATTCAAATGGCCGGGGCATATCAAAAGCAACAATTGAATTTGCTTTTCGTTTTGGTTTTTTACTTCTTAACTTGCTGAATCGTATATAAAAGCTATCTATGTCTGCTACCTTGCTGTTTTCTTTTGTAATCGGCTATTTTCTCATATTACTGGTAGTCGCTTATTTTACTTCCAGAAATTCAAATAACGATTCTTTTTTCATTGGCAATAAAAACTCAAACTGGATGCTGGTTGCATTCGGAATGATAGGTACATCATTGTCCGGTGTAACCTTTGTGTCAGTGCCCGGAACAGTCGGGATTTCCGGATTTGCTTATTTCCAGGTGGTGATTGGTTATGTTATAGGTTATGTGCTTATAGCCTTCGTTCTGCTACCTCTTTATTACCGGCTCAATCTGACTTCAATTTACCATTACCTGCAAACACGTTTCGGCATTGTATCTTATAAAACCGGGGCTTTGTTTTTTATTATTTCGAGAACCTTAGGTGCAACCGCCAGGCTTTATCTTGTTATTAATGTGCTACAGATATTTATCCTTGACAAGCTTAATGTCCCTTTTGGTGCAACCACATTTGTTATATTGCTCATGATCCTGCTTTATACCTTTGAAGGTGGTGTTAAGACAATCGTATTTACAGATACCCTGCAGACTTCCTTTATGCTGCTTGGACTTATAGTTACCATCGTTTATATCATGCATAATATGGGGGGATCGCTTGGATCGGTAATGTCAGAATTGAATGAGAAAGGACTTTCCAGGATATTTAATACGGATGTTAACAGTTCTGCATTTTTTGTTAAACATATTCTTGGAGGCGCGGCTATCACTGTTGCGATGACAGGCCTCGACCAGGAGATGATGCAGAAAAATATCAGTGTGAAGAACCTGAAAGATTCCCAAAAGAACATGATGACTTTTACCTTCATCATGGCTATTGTTATATTCCTGTTCCTGCTGCTTGGCGGCCTGCTTTATCTTTATGCTGCACAGCAAAGTATCAATGTTCCGGCAGACGATCTGTTTCCAACCATTGCTCTTTATCACCTGCCGACCTGGGTTTCAATTATCTTCATTATAGGGCTGATATCTGCCCTTTTCCCCAGTGCTGATGGTGCCCTGACGGCACTTACTTCTTCCTTTTGTATTGATATCCTGGGCATGAAACGCAAGGAGGAATGGGATGAGAAAAAGCGTAAACGGATCCGGCTCACGGTTCACTTTCTTTTTGCTTTTATATTTTTTCTGTTTGTGCTTGGCTTCAAGTTAATGAACAACAAGTCGATTATCGACGTGATCCTTAAGGTTGCCGGTTTTACTTATGGCCCGCTGCTCGGTCTGTTTGCATTTGGTATTCTAACCAAAAGAGTTATCAATGACAAATATTCTCTGCTTGTTTGTCTGATCGCTCCGTTGATTATCCTCGGGGTCGATATTGTGAACAACGTTGACTGGTACATCAAATTGAACCTATTGGGTGAATGGCTCAACGGCGTCAAAGAATTTTCAGCTTCGCTTTTCGGATCCTTCCGGATAGGTTATGAAGTTTTGATCTACAATGGGATACTCACTTATCTCGGCCTGTTAATCATTTCAAAAAAACCAGCAAAAGGGTAAACTAAATTAATATGTTTTTCGTTTAATATGTAATGCCGTCTTAGGATGGCATTACTTGTCTTAAGCAGAACATACCCTGTTTCTGTACCCTAAACCAACGAAAAAATGAAAGAATCAATCAGGATGTCAAAACAACGCCGCTGGTCAGAGTCCAAGGGACACTCCAGCTGGCAGATCTTTAAAATAATGGCGGAGTTTGTGGATGGCTTCGAGGCTTTGGCCAAACTAGGTCCATGTATTTCAATATTTGGTTCGGCACGTACCCAACCGGGACATGCGCACTATGAACTTGCGGTGGAAATATCCAAAAGGCTGGCAGAAGAAGGCTTTGGTATCATTTCCGGCGGCGGCCCCGGTATCATGGAAGCAGCAAATAAGGGTGCGCAGCTCGGGGGTGGTAAATCTGTTGGATTGAATATTGAGTTGCCATTCGAGCAACATTCAAACCCATTCATAGATCGCGATGCCAATCTGAACTTTGAATACTTCTTTGTGAGGAAAACAATGTTTACAAAATATTCGCAGGGTTTCATAATGATGCCTGGTGGATTTGGTACGATGGATGAATTTTTTGAAGTGGCCACCCTTATTCAAACCGGAAAAATGTTGCAGGTGCCATTAATACTTGTTGGGAATGATTACTGGCGGGGCCTCGTAACCTGGATGCAGGAGGTGATGATGGAAAGAGTTGGATATGTTTCTCCTGAAGATATTAACCTGCTGCAAATAGCAGATACGGCAGAAGAAGTCGCTCAGCATGTATTGAACTTTTATTCTAAAAATCCGGTTCAACCCAATTTCTAATCCTGATACCAGCATTTGGGACTGGTGTAAACCAACTGAATTCTATTCATTCAACAGGAACCGGATTCCCATATAAAATATCAGCCTCTGCAGCACTAGTGTTAAAACTCTGGTATTAAAACATAAGAGCGGTGGTTTTTATTCCGCTGCGAATTACAGGTATTAAGCATAAATTCAGTGAATTGTTATTTGGGCAGCAGATTGATTTGTACAACAAAAAATTACAGCCCCTAAGTCATTGGTGAAGGGTTGGGAATCTTTGAAGGTGAAGGATCATTTTTTCCCGGCTCCCGCCATCTGGCCAGGGGCTTTTCTTTTTGAAGGCAAGTGCCTGGCATGCTTATATCTCACTCTGCTTATATTTGCAAAAAGCTATCATTGGATATAATTAACCCACTTGCACAAGTATACGCGGAAAGATATTCTGCAAATGAAGATCCGCTTTTAAAGGAAATTGCTGCTGAAACTGCCGAAACACACGCAGAGTCACATATGCTGAGTGGTCATCTCCAGGGCAAATTTCTGGAACTTATGAGCCGTATGCTGCAACCCACCCGAATACTGGAAGTGGGTACATTCACGGGATACAGCGCCATCTGTCTTGCCAAAGGATTGTTAAATGATGGGAAACTTCATACAATCGAGCTCCGTGAAGAAGATGCGGCAACAGCTTCAGCCAACTTCAAACGGGCAAATCTTTCAGAAAAGATAATTTTACACCAGGGGAATGCGTTAAGTATCATTCCTACGCTGGATGAAGCCTGGGACCTGGTGTTTATTGATGCAGATAAACCCAACTATATTGCATATTACGACTTAATACTTCCTTCCGTGAAACCGGGCGGAATCATCCTGGCTGATAATGTTTTATTTCATGGACAGGTTTTAGAGCAGCCGATTAAAGGCAAGAATGCAAAAGCAATCCAGGAATTTAATGAGTATCTTGATCAGGATAACAGGGTAGAGACTGTTTTACTAATCATCAGGGATGGATTATTACTGATCAGAAAAAACGGATAATTCCAATGTTGTTAAAAAAATTTTTACCACTGTTTTTATTAGTTGTCTGGTCTGTGGCGAAAGCACAGCCAGCCGATGTTGTCAGGGAATATATAAACGAATACAAAGAATTAGCCATGGAGGAGATGAAAAGGACCGGTGTACCGGCTTCTATCAAACTCGCCCAGGGTATTCACGAAACGATGGCCGGGACCAGTGTACTCGTGCTTAAATCAAACAATCATTTTGGTATAAAATGTAAATCTGTCTGGACCGGAAATAAGGTTTATCATGATGATGATGCCCGTGGCGAATGTTTCCGAAGTTATACATCACCAATAGATTCCTACCGTGATCATTCTGATTTTCTGAAAAGTGGTCAGCGTTATTCTTTTTTGTTTGAAATGGATCCGGCTGATTACAAAGGCTGGGCTTATGGCCTGAAAAAAGCCGGTTATGCAACGAATATTAAGTATTCTCAGATCATAATTAAGCTCATTGAAGATTATAACCTACAGGAGTATTCACTCATTGCCATGGGCCGGATTCAGCAGGAGGGAAACATAGCCTCAAGTGACAAGCCGAAATCGATATTAACAAGTGCAGCAGTCAATGTTCCCGAAGAAAAAGCGGTATCAAGGCCGTCATATCCCCGCGGCCAGTTTATGATCAACAATACCCGGGTGGTGTTTGCAACAGGAGGAACAGCACTCTTAACGATTGCACAGGAGTACGATGTTCCCTTATCGCGTTTGCTTGAGTTCAATGATTTAAAATCAGATGTACTGGGTAAGGATCAGCTGGTTTACCTGCAACGCAAACGCAAAACCGGGGCTAACGAATTTCATATAGTACAGCCGGGAGAGACCTTATATGATGTGTGCCAGATAGAAGGATTAAGGCTTGAGAGCCTGGTTGAATACAATCATCTCCAGGCTTATGATGAACCCGCAGTTGGTGAGAAGTTATCCCTGAGGTCAGCTGCACAATCCCGTCCCAGAGTGAACGATAATGCAGTCAAGTAACTATAAAATAACACTGAATGTCTGTTATCAGGGTCCACGATAAATACTTCGAACCATATCTGTCCGCTGATGAAATTTCTGCAGCAATAAAAAAAATAGCTGGATCATTAAATTCAGAATACGAGGGCAGGCGGCCATTGTTTATAGCGATCCTGAATGGTTCATTTATCTTTGCTTCTGATTTGTTCAAAGAACTGACCATTGAAGCTGAAATCTGTTTCATTAAACTCGCATCCTATAAGGGGACAAAGTCAACGGGACATGTGGTTACTGCAATTGGCCTGGATATTGATCTGATCGGTCGTGATGTTCTTATCATCGAAGACATAGTCGACACCGGGAAAACCCTGAACCAGTTTCTCCCGCAGCTTCGCCATCAACAGCCCGCTTCCATGAGAATCGTGGCGCTGCTCCACAAACCCGAAGCAACCTTGTTCCCCCAGGATATCGATTACCTTGGCTTTACCATACCGGATAAATTTGTTGTGGGTTACGGACTGGATTATGACGGCCTCGGCAGAAACATCCCGGCAATATATAAATTGATAGAAAGTTGACCGGGTTTCGGGGTTAACAGGATTAAATTCCATCCCGCTAACAAACACTAAACCAATAACTGTTTATATCCCATTGAAAACCCTTGCCATCATATTTTTCATACTGCTTGCTTCAATCCCTTTATCTGCGCAAAACTACCTGCGCGGTGAAATCAGGGATGAGAAAGGCGCCACTTTGTCCAATGCAAGGATACTCGTTCGTTCTACCGGTTATGTTTATTTCTCAGGAAGCAGTGGGTCTTTCGGTATCATTCTTCCGAAGGCGACGGACTCCATCACGATTAGCTTAACGGGTTATCAGCCCATGTCAATAAAGGCAGAATCTTCGAAGTACCAGATTTACGTGCTGAAATCACTTTATATTGCTTTAAGTAATCCTGTAAATCATCTGTCTTCGCTCACTAAAAATCTTGCACCTTCAGACAGAGGCAACTGGACCTTAAAAGGGGAGACCTATACAATGCTGGTCGAAAATGAACCGGTATCAGCAAGGAAATATCCCGAAACAGGATTTGCCATTCATTCAAATAAAGCTTCATACAGCAATATCCGTCGCTTCCTCAACATGAATACGCTGGTTCCCCCGGACGCTGTTCGTACCGAAGAAATGATGAATTATTTCAATTTTGGATATAATCAACCTGAAAAGGATAGTGCCTTTTGTTTCCGCTCATATATAACAGAATGTCCCTGGAACGCGGATAGTGAACTGTTTATGCTCCAGGTAAGTGCAAGAAAGATCGATCCGGAGAAAATACCCCCGAGTAATCTTGTGTTTTTGATTGATGTATCCGGTTCGATGGATATGCCTAACCGGCTCCCTTTATTAAAATCTGCTTTTAAACTGTTGATCGAGAACCTGCGCGAAAGAGATACGGTGTCAATTGTAGTTTACGGCAGTGCTACGGGCATATGGCTGAAACCAACTTCCGGTATTGAAAAGGAAAAAATCCGCAAAGCTATCGAAGAGCTATATCCCGGTGGAGCAACACCTGGCGAATCAGGGATCCTTGCAGCCTACCGGGTGGCAAGGAGCCAGTTTATAAAAAACGGAAATAACCGCGTAATACTCGCAACAGATGGTGATTTCAATGTGGGACAGTCTTCGGAAGACGAGTTGGAAAAACTGATCACCAAACACCAGGAATCGGGAATTTATCTTACCTGCCTTGGTGTCGGGATGGGAAACTATAAGGATTCAAAACTGGAAGTGCTCGCGAAAAAAGGCAATGGCAACTTTTCATACCTGGATAATGAAAAGGAGGCTGAAAAAATACTTGTTAAGGAATTCACTCAAACCATGTTTACCGTGGCGGACGATGTATTCCTTAATATAAGGTTCAATCCCGATTTTGTAAGGGATTATCGTCTGATTGGTTACGATAATAAAATGAAAGCACTGGCAGATTCCTTAAGCCATCTTGAAGGGGGAGAAATAGGCTCCGGTCACTCATTGCTGGCAATGTTCGAAATTTCCCCTGCAAGAATTCTGCAGGATAAATTTGGCCGTTCCGGCCAACTTGCAAATTTGCTGCTCAGTTACCGCAATCCGGAAGATTCTGTGGTGAGACATACTTCATACAAAGCGCCCAATACATTTTACGAATTCAGTGAGATACCTGAATGTTACCGCTTTGCTGTATCAGTAACTATGTTTGCCGCACTTCTGAAAAATTCCAGGTACTATCGCCAGATTGGCTGGAACGACATAATTATCCTGGCTAATAACTCTTATAATCGCAAAGATGCCGTTCAAAAAGAGTTTATTACCATGGTTGAAAAAGCTAAAAAGATCTATAGCAAGTACCGGAAACGCTCCAGGGAATAAACTCAGGTAAACATCTCACGCACCTTATCAAAAAAACTTTTCTCAGACTTATCAGGTTGAGGTTTAAAATTATCAGAAACGTTCATTCTGTCGAGCATAGTTTTTTCGTCTGCAGAAACCTGTTGAGGGGTCCAGATATTCACATGAATAAGCTGATCTCCCTTTTCATATGAGTTAATTGCAGGGAAACCCTTGCCTTTCAAACGAAATATCTTACCACTCTGGGTGCCTGCTGGTATTTTTATTTTTGCCCTTCCATCAATGGTAGGCACTTCGAGATTCGTTCCAAATACCGCATCCGGAAAAGTTATATAAAGTTCGTAAGCAACATTGAGACCATCACGATGCAGTTCCTTGTGTGCTTCTTCTTCAATCAGCACAATCAGATCGCCGGGTGCGCCGCCGCGTTCGCCCGCATTACCTCTTCCGGCAACACTCAATTGCATACCTTCCTGTACACCTGCCGGGATATCGATAGAAACTGTTTCTTCGCCATAAACCCTTCCTTCTCCTTTACAAGCTGTACATTTCGAAGTAATGGTAGATCCTTCCCCGTTACAGGTAGGGCAGGTGGTAACTGTTTGCATCTGGCCCAGGAAGGTGTTCGTAACCCTTCTTACCTGGCCAGAGCCACCGCATGTACCGCAGTTCTGCACACTGTTTTTGTCTTTAGCGCCGGAACCACTGCAGGTATTACAGGTTACATGTTTTTTGACCTTTATTTGTTTGGTAACACCTTTTGAGATCTCTTCGAAATTGAGTTTTATTTTTATCCTGAGATTAGATCCCCTGGTACCACGGGTTCTTTGCCCTCCGCGACCACCACGGCCTCCTGCATTACCACCAAAGAAATTACCGAAGATGTCGTCACCAAAAATATCGCCAAACTGGCTGAAGATATCTTCCATATTCCCTGATCCCTGCCCGCGGGAAGCACCACTTACCCCCGCATGTCCGAAACGGTCATACTGAGCGCGCTTATCAGCGTCACTTAATACCTCATAAGCTTCAGCAGCTTCCTTGAATTTATCTTCCGCAGCCTTATCGCCCGGATTACGGTCAGGGTGAAATTGCATCGCTACCTTACGGTAAGCCTTTTTAATCTCATCAGCAGACGATGATTTTGTTACACTAAGTACTTCGTAATAATCTCGTTTATTAGACATTTATTTTATTTGAAATTCAGACCACAATACCGGCCACATTATTTACCGACTACAACCTTAGCGAACCGAATTATTTTATCGCCCAGATAATAACCTTTCTCCATCTCGTCAACCACCTGACCTTTCAAATCCTCAGATGGAGCCGGAATTTCAGTAATTGCTTCGTGTTCATCAGGATTAAATTCTTTTCCTATGCTTTGCATAGTTTTCAGACCTTTTGAACCAAGAGTGTTCCTTAATTTATTAAAAACGAGTTTCACGCCCTGGCGAATGGCAGCTACATCATCACTTGTATCCATTTGCTTTTCTGCACGCTCAGAGTCATCCAACACTGGCAATAAAGAAACCATCAGATCCCTGGTTGCAGTCTGGATCAACTCCAGTCGCTCTTTTGCGCTGCGTTTGCGGAAGTTATCAAATTCTGCGGCCTGGCGTATATATTTTTCTTTTAGTTCCAGAATTTCGGCCTTGAGTTTATCTGTTTCGCTTTCAGGCATTGGCTCATTCAGATGGCTGGATCCGTCCTGGTTTTCATCCGCATTAATGTTCATTGTCGATGAATTATTGTCCGTCGTTTGCTGTTCTCTTGGATCTGTCATATTGTTATAATTATTCAAATGAATGGCTTTACTTAAATGAATGGCTTCTTAAAATTGTCGGCAAAGGTAGCAATGTCAAGAATATTGCCAAGCAATATATACAGGTCAAATTGTCCTTTATTGATGAGGTTGCCTGTCTTAATTGATTATATGACCGGTCAAACCGGCAATCAAAATCTGAGTATACATTTAGCTGACCACAATTTTAATTGATTATTAATGTAGAATATGAGTGAATATGAAAAATTCTTGCAACAATTTCGAATTAATCTATCAGATAAAATTAACTCATATTGTCATATATATCAATATATTATAAATTAAAAATATCATTATTTTACATTTGAAACGTTGATAATAACGCCGAAAAACCGAAAAATCAAAGTTTTTTTTGCAAATGCACCTATTTTAATGTTAAATTTATTGTGCCATCATTTCAAGCCAAACCAAACACTAACGATATGTCTGAGTCTTGCCACCTTAGTTATACCGGCTCGAGCCCGGGATCTCCACCTATAATACACATAACACCGGATTTCAATATTTCATAGCAACACCTGCTTAGCTAATGCTATGCGGGTATTGTCGTATGATGTTTACGAAAACGTTTTCTTAACCCAAACACCCTCTACAATGCCTCTACTGGAGGTGTGAACAGTGCAACAACACAAGAACCAACTCGACTCAAAAACTTGTTCTCAAAATTTCTCTCCTGCTAAAACAAATGAAAAAAACAAAATTAACCGCTATGATTTTCAAAACAGCTGCCTTACGATCGGTGTGGACTGCCTTGCTCCTGCTACTCGGCACCTTCGCTTTCTCTCAACAAAAATCGGTAACCGGCAAAATTACCGACGGTTCCGGTGCGCCCGTGTCGGGAGTTACCATAAGCATTAAGGGCACTACCACGGGAACCCAAACGGATGCAGAAGGTAATTTCAGTATTACTGTTCCTGACAATAACGCCGTTCTCATTATATCATCAGTTGGATTTAAAGAACAGGAAAGAACAGTCGGAGATCAGACAACGCTTAATATTAACTTAGCTTCAGCTACTTCAGACCTTAATGAAGTGGTTGTTTTGGGTTATACAAGTGCCAAGAAAAAAGATATTATTGGCGCGGTATCGGTGGTTAGCGCGGAAGATCTGAGGATAACACCTTCAGCAAACCTTGCAGTTCAACTACAGGGTCGTGCACCGGGTGTTACCGTAAGTTCTTCGGGTCAGCCGGGAGCAGCTGCCGTAGTTCGTATACGTGGTTTCGCTTCTGCGGGAAATAATAATCCTTTATACATCATTGATGGAGTTCCTACCACTGATGGATCTTTGTTGAATCCGAACGATATCGAATCGTTGCAGGTACTTAAAGATGCTTCCGCTGCCTCTATTTATGGCGCACGGGCTTCAAACGGTGTTGTAATTATCACCACGAAACAGGGAAAATCCGGCAGATCTGTGGTGAGCTACGATGGATACGTCGGCGTCCAAAAAGTAACTGATAAGATGATGCCCGACATGCTGAATACAACCCAGTATCTCGAATATTTGCAAAGATCTTCTGCAGACGGCTATAGACACCCGGTTTTTGGCTTAAAAGGCTCCTTTGCCATTCCTGATTTCTATATTACAAGCGGACCATTCAAAGGTGGGGTATCTGCAAGTGATCCTAGAGCTAATCCTGATCTTTACAATGTTACCGGTTCTCTTTATCAGATCTCAAAAACAAGCCTCGGCACAAACTGGTATGAAGAAGTAACGCGCCCCGCGATACAACATAACCACCAGGTTTCGGCTTCAGGTGCAACGGATAAAGCTTCTTATTCTCTTGGCTTGAATTATTTTGACCAGGAAGGAACTTTTGTTGAAACTTACTACAAAAGGTATAGCGTCCGTCTTAATACATCTTTCAAGCCTGTCAGTTTTTTACGTATCGGCGAAAATTTTCAGTTCAGCTATGAAGATCGTAACGGTGGCGAAAACCGTGGTGAGGGTGATGCGTGGGCAAGTGCTTTTCGTATGGTACCATATGTACCGGTGTATGATATCAAAGGTGGTTTTGGTGGTAATGGCGTTGGTGAATCCGGAAACGGCAGTAACCCGGTTGCTAACCTGGAACGCCAGGCAGACAACACCAATAAGTTCACCCGGGCTTTTGGTAATGTATTCGCTGAAATACCGTTTACCAACTGGTTAACTGCAAGGACTTCTTTCGGAATTGATGCCGGAACACAGTTTTTAAAAAATATCGGCCGCAAGACTTATGAGCGTTCGGAAAACCAGGGCAGTACTCAGCTTACCGAGGAAGCATGGTATTATATGAACTGGACCTGGACCAACACATTGAACTTCCAAAAAGTTTTTGGTGATCATGACATCAAATTGATAGGAGGAACTGAAGCAATCAAAGGTAATTCACGTGGAACCAGGGCTTTCGGGCAAAATTTTGATTTTGAAACACCCGATTTCATTTCTTTAAATACAGCCACCGCTGGTAGCTTAAGTGACCGGACCATTACCACATACAATCTTGGCCGTAACTCGTTATATTCTTTGTTTACACGTCTTGATTATTCCTACAAAGGTAAATACCTGTTAACTGGTACATTCCGTCGAGATGGTAGTTCAAGATTTGGTCCAAACGTAAGGTATGCTAACTTTCCATCCATCGGTGTCGGCTGGAGAATTTCCGACGAGTCTTTCATGAAGGATCTAGCCTGGATCACAGACTTGAAAATACGCGGAGGCTGGGGTCAATTGGGAAGTGAGGCGAATGTACCTGGTGAGAATCCATTCTCAACTTACATTTCAAATCCTGCCCGGACAAATTATGATATCAATGGTGGCAATACTTCATCCGCCCAGGGTTATAGACAGGCACGTGAAGGTAACCCAGATACAAAATGGGAAACACTGGAAAGTTCAAATATCGGTTTAGACGCGACCTTATTCAATGGTGCCATTGACGTGATTTTCGATGTTTATTCAAAAAGCACGAAAGACTTATTGGTGCCCGGGGTATTAAACGGCCTGGAGCCACAAATCACCAAACCAGATGTAAATCTCGGTACAATGAAAAACACAGGGTTTGATCTGGGTATTAATTATAATGGAAACCAGGGGAAAGATTTCAACTATTCAGTTGGTGTAACCTTCTCCCATTATAAAAATGAACTGACAAAATTAAATGAGGAAAATGCACCAAGAGTAATTGGTCTTGAAAGATTAAGCAACGTAATAAGATCAGAGTTGGGTCACCCTATTTCCGGCTTCCATGGTTATATACTTGATGGTTTTTTCAACAGTGCGGCTGAAATTGCTGCCGGTCCCGCTATGGACGGTGCTGTTGTAGGAAGCTGGAGATACAAAGATCTTGACGGAGACAAAAAAATCACAGAGGACGACAGATCCTTCCTTGGTAATCCACACCCTGATTTTCAGTTGGGGCTTAACCTAAAGTTTAATTACAAAGCTTTTGATTTCACTGCCTTCTTATTCTGGAACCAGGGCAATGAAATATTCAATTACACAAAATACTACACTGATATGCGTGTGTTTATCGGTGGGGTAAGTACAAGAGTGTTGAATGACAGCTGGACACCAACAAATACAAATGCTAAACTTCCACAGTTGGGTACAGGTGCAACCAATGGATTTACCGGATTTACTACCAGCACTACAAACTCATACTATGTTGAAGATGGTTCTTATCTCCGTGCAAAAACAGTGCAACTTGGATACACCCTTCCAACAAAAATCAGCACTAAAGCGAAACTGAGCAACGTTCGTTTCTATCTCCAGGCACAAAATCTTTTTACCATCACGAATTATAGCGGTGCAGATCCGGATATCAGCCAGATTTCAAGAGATCCGGGTGGTGCAAGAGACTTTTACATGGGTGTGGATCTTGGAGGTTTTCCAAATCCTAAACAGTTCATCGTTGGTATAAGTGCAAACTTTTAATTATTTAGTAAAATAAAAATATGAAGACGAAAGTTTTATTAATAATAACAGCAATCACCGGGACCTCAATGCTCTCCGGTTGCAAAAAGAAATTCCTCGAGTTGTCTCCTCAGGGGGTTTATGACCTGCCAAGCTTATCCAATAAAAAAGGTGTTGATGGTTTGCTTATCAATGCTTATGCAACATTGGATGGCCGCCAGGATCAGCAAAATGGTGGCGCCAGTAATTGGCTCTGGGGCAGTATCCGTGGTGGCGATGCCTATAAAGGAACTGAGTTCTCGGATATGAATGATGCCAACCCGGTAATGAGGTTCGAAATCCTTCCAAGTAACGGTCAGCTTACAAATAAGTGGACGGGTATATGGGATGGTGTTGGCGGCGCTAACGCGGTATTAAATGTTCTGCCTTTGGCAGAAGATATTTCTGCCGCTGATGCAAAGCAAATCGAAGCTGAAGCTAAGTTCATACGTGGGTTTATGCATTTTGAAGCTAAGAAAGGCTTCAATAATGTGCCCTACATCGATGAAAAAGTTGTCGACTTCAAAGTTCCGAATACTGATGCGGGCGGAGCATATGTAAATATCTGGCCGCAAATTGAAGCTGATCTGAAATTCGCATATGATAACCTGGATGAAAAACGTCCCAACAAAGGACGGGTTAACAAATGGGCCGCAGCTGCGTTTCTTGCAAAGGCCTATATTTTCCAGAACAAGTTTACAGAAGCGAAAACGCTATTTGATGTTATCATCCTGAATGGTAAAAACAGCGAAGGAGTAAAATATGAGCTAACTCCTAATTTCCATTCCAGCTTCCGTGTAACTTCTGAGAACAACTCAGAAACAGTGTTTTCAATCCAGGCGTCTTATGGAGATGGTGCTAACACAAATGGTAACTATGATAACACGCTGAACTATCCGCACGGCGGAGATGCGACCAAAGACAAACCAGGCGCTTGCTGTGGTTTCTTTCAACCTTCCCAGAATCTTGTGAACTCTTATAAAACGGTAGCTGGTTTACCTGAAATCGATACTTATGACAATTCGGATGTAACTAGTGACGAAGCATTTACTTCGGCCCAGCCATTCACACCTTATGCTGGCCCACTTGATCCACGTCTTGATTGGACAGTAGGTAGAAGAGGTATTCCATATTATGACTGGGGTCTGCACCCGGGCAGAGACTGGATCCGCGTTGTTTCATATGGCGGACCATACACTCCTAAGAAAAACACTTATTACAAGGGGGACATCGGTACTTTAGCTGGTACTGTGGGTTGGGGTTTCGCAAACAACGCCCTAAACTTTACACCTATGCGTTTTGCAGATGTACTGTTAATGGCGGCTGAAGCTGAGATTGAAGTAGGAAGTCTTACAACTGCGCTGACTTATATCAACAGGATCAGAACCCGGGCAGCTAACTCTCCCGTACTGAATGGTGCTAATCCGGCCGCAACATATGCAGTATCCAATTATGTATCACTTGGAGATAAAGTAAGTGCCCGCAAGATTGTTCGTTTCGAAAGAAAACTCGAGCTTGCTATGGAAGGCCACAGGTTCTTTGACCTGGTTAGATGGGGCATTGCAGATGTTGTACTCAACAATGAATATTTTGCAAAAGAGAACGTTCGCCGCAAAAGTGCACTCGAAGGTTCTGTATTCACAAAGGGCAAACACGAATATCTGCCGATCCCAGAATTTGCTATCGCAAGAAGCATAATTGATGGAAAGGAAACGCTTAAACAGAACCCTGGTTACTGATTATATTTGGTTTATGATTCCGTGAACCACCTTTCGAGGTGGTTCACTTTTTTTGTACCTTGACTGCTGAAGATCCTCAGATATAAATACCTTTTTTTGAAGACCTGATTAGAAGACCTTATTAACGATAATATTCTTTAGTTTATTTTTTGACTTATGATCCGTGTTCTTTCGTTTCTTCTCTTTATCATTACGCTCTTCTCTTGTAAATCAAAATCCCGTTTCGAAGCTATAAGCTCAACTGAATCGGGTATTGTGTTCAATAATATAATGACCAATAACGATTCCCTAAATGTATTGGATGTAGAAAATATTTATAACGGGGGCGGAGTAGGTATTGGTGATTTTAACAATGACGGATTAGCTGATATTTATTTTACTGGTAACATGGTGCCGAATAAAATGTATGTCAATAAAGGAGATTTTAGATTTAATGATGTTACAGACCAGGCAAGAGTAACTGGTGAAGGCAGATGGGCAAGAGGAGCCAGCGTGATTGATATAAATAATGATGGAAAGCTTGATATTTATGTTTCAGCTTCGTTATCAAAAGATGCAAAAAAAAGAGAGAATATTTTATATGTCAATGTAGGGAATAATGCCGATGGGATCCCTGTATTTGAAAATCTTGCAATTGAGTATGGGCTGGCTGATACATCGCATTCAACAATGGCGGCTTTTTTCGACTACGATAACGATGGTGATCTTGATATGTATCTTGTTGTAAATGAAATTGTGAAACATGAATCTCCAAATACATTCAGACCACAGCTTAAAAACCGGGAACACAAAAACACTGACAAATTTTTTCGGAATGACTGGAATGATAGTCTGAAACATGGTGTATATAAAGATGCGTCCACAGAAGCAGGTGTCACCATTGAAGGATATGGGCATGGAGTAAATATTGTTGATATAAACCGCGATGGCTGGAAAGATGTTTATGTTACCAACGACTTTCTGTCTCAGAATTTGCTTTATATCAATCAGAAAAATGGAACATTTAAAAATGAAATCAATTCTTATTTTAAGCATACAGCGGAAAACGCGATGGGTCAGGATATCATCGACATCAACAATGATGGATTAGCCGATGTCATTGAACTCGACATGAATCCTGAAGATAACTACCGGAAGAAAATGATGATGAATCCGATAGGTTACCAGCGTTATACTAACAACGATTATTTTGGCTATCAATACCAATATGTCAGGAACGTGCTCCAGATAAACCAGGGTCCGATGGTATTGCAAAATGATACGGTCGGTCATCCTGTTTTTTCTGATATAAGTTTTTATGCCGGTATTGCTGAAACAGACTGGAGTTGGTCGCCTATAGTGGCAGATTTTGATAATGACGGTTTCCGGGATATTATCATTACGAATGGTTTTCCAAAAGATGTTACTGATCACGACTTTATGGCATTCAGAAATAAAGCGTCAGCATTGTCATCCAAAAAGGAAATCCTCGACCAGATTCCCGAAGTAAAAATTTCCAACTATGCATATAGAAACCAGGGTGATCTTAAGTTTGATAACGTGACTAAAGATTGGGGAATGGAAACAGCGGGTTTTTCAAACGGTGGCGTTTATGCCGACCTGGATAACGATGGTGATCTTGACCTTGTTATCAATAATATCAATGACGAAGCTTTTTTGTATAAAAACAATTTCCGGGAAACAAACAAAGAGGAGAGCCACTTTCTCGATGTAAAATTCGAAGGAGGCACACAGAATAGAAATGGCCTGGGTGCATGGGCAGAGATTTATATCGGAACTAATCACCGGCAGGTCTATGAAAACACGCCTTATAGAGGCTATCTGTCATCTGTGATCAATTTCGCGCACTTCGGTATCGGGAAAAATACAAAGGTTGATTCATTGGTGATAAAGTGGCCAAATGGAAGCATGCAGATCTTTAAAGATCAATCAGCCAATAAAGTATTAACAGTGAAAGAGTCAGACGGAAAACCAGCCAATTCATTTGTTAAGGACACCGCTAACTACCTTATGATTAATCATCGTTCGATCTTTACTGAAATAACTTCAAAAGCCGGCATCAATTATATTCATGAAGACAAGGATTTTGTTGATTTTAATATTCAAAATCTTTTACCTCATAAGCTTTCTCAGTATGGGCCTGCCCTGGCTGTAGGTGATATTGATGGCAATGGTATCGATGATATAATAAGTGGAGGTTCTTTTTTCTATTATGCACAAGCGTTTTTGCAGCAGGGGGATGGCAGGTTTCAACTTAAGTCAATCATTAGCACCACCACTCAGCATTCAGATACTCAACAAATAAGTACTCAAGAAACAAATACCCAACTAAAAAACACCCGGCAAAAAACAACGGGCCAAATATCGGCTGCACCAACAAAAAATGCAGAGGATATGGGTGTACTTTTATTTGATGCTGACGGTGACAATGACCTGGATCTTTATATTGCGCGGGGTGGCTATGAAGGGCCACCGGGCACAGATTCATATCATGATGTTTTTTACATTAATGATGGCAAAGGCAATTTTTCTGAAAATACTGCTGCATTTTCAGCTAATCTTACGAGTAAGTCCTGCGCAAGGGCTGCGGACTTCGATAAAGACGGTGACCTGGATTTATTTATCGCAGGAAGGGTTGAACCGGGTAAATATCCGGTCCCTGTATCAAGTTATCTTTATCGCAACGACTCCAAAAACGGGCAGATAAAATTCACTGATATTTCGGCCACCGTTGCTCCAAAGATCCAGGGAATCGGTTTGGTTTGTGATGCGCTGTTTACAGATTTCGATAACGATGGATGGCAGGATCTCATTTTACTTGGAGAATGGATGCGTGTTACCTTTCTAAAAAACAATAAAGGCAAATTTGAAGATGTTTCTGCAGATTCAGGGATCGGCAGCGTTTATGGTTGGTGGAATTCAATAATTCCGGGCGACTTTGATAATGATGGTGATATTGACTATGTACTGGGAAACTTTGGTACCAATTCATTTTACAAACCGACTTCACAGTATCCGGTAAATATTATCGCCAAAGACTTTGATGGCAACGGCAGTTTTGATGCCCTCACTTCATATTTTCTTCCTCAATCGTTCAATGATCCCCAAAAAAGAGAGGTTCCTGTTCATCTTCGCGACGACATGATAAAACAGATTGTAAAAACCAGGGCGAAATTTCAGACATATAAAGATTATGCGGGAGCAACTATGCAAAACCTGCTCAACCTGGAGCAAATGGAGGGCCTACTGAAACTGCGGGCGACTGATCTGCATTCGTATTACCTGCAGAATGATGGGAACGGCAAGTTCAAGCCAATATTATTGCCAGCTGCCGCACAGATTTCTGTACTCAATGGGATGGCCGCAGAGGATTTTGATAATGACGGCAACCTCGACCTGGTTGCAACAGGTAATGATTTTGGCACCGAGTTATCAATGGGAAAATATGATGCACTCAATGGAATCTTTCTCCGAGGTGACGGAAAAGGAAACTTTAATGCTTTAACGATTCAGCAAAGCGGGATCTATTTTTCCGGCAACGGCAAAGCGCTGGTAAAACTCAGAAGCAGTAAAGGTCACTACTTGCTTGCTGCAAGCGAAAATCAGGGACCATTAAAAATATTACAACTTAGAAGTGAGGTAAAACTGATCCCCGCACTCACGACAGATGTGAGTGCTATTTTAACATTGAAAAATGGAAAAAAGAGGAAATCAGAATTCAGTTACGGATCTTCGTTTTTATCACAGTCTGCGAGATTCCTGCTATCTGATACAAGTGTGCGGGCAGTTGAGATAACAGATAGTAAAGGCCGGGTTCGTTCAATAACTATAGAGTAAAAAAGAATATTGAAGAGTGCAAATGTTTTCAAATTTCAAATCAACCCGACAATTTAGCCGGCATTGCCAACAAAGAGCTAAGGTCCTGGATATTCTAAACAGTACCAGGGTCAGCATGATAACCTGTTTCTGCATAGTTTCAACCTGCTTATTGATTTCATCATGCAAAAACTATCACCGCAACAAAGCTTATTCAAGCATTCCTGAGTCCAATATCCGGGAAGGTGAAAAACTTGCTCAGATACATTGTCAATCATGTCATGAATTGCCTGACCCTTCGCAACTTGATGTGAACAGTTGGGAGGAAGGAGTGTTGCCGCAAATGGGACCAAGGCTTGGTATATTTAAACATAATTTTAAATACTATCCTTCATTTAAAAAAGATCCCAATCTCGATTCAACTTATTACCCATCAAGACCTTTACTTGATGCTCATGAATGGCAAGCCATCATGGATTATTATCTTGCCACTTCGCCTGATACATTACCCTCACAGTCCAGGCCGGGAATAGTGAACAGGAAATTACCCGGCTTCTCCGTTGAGCTGCCATCCTTCAGGTTAGATACACCGGCTTTATCATTCATAAAAATAAATACAGGCAATAACGCACCTAAATTATTATTCAACGATATCATTAAAGAACGACTTTTCAGCTTCTCCAATATTAATTCCGCTCCAGGGTCTATGGGTTCTTCAGGGAATATAGTTGATATGGCGTTTCATGACCGCAAGTATGTATTCTGTGATATCGGGCAATTAAACCCAACGAATGCAAAACTTGGCTCCCTGGCTTTTGGCCTGGGTGATACCTTAAGAAACGATAGTTCGCATTTGATTCCGGTGGCTTCAGGTCTCGCAAGACCAGTAGCCCTCGCCATGGCGGACCTGAATACAGATGGGAGAACTGATTATGTTGTTTGTGAGTTTGGTAACCTCACAGGGGCCTTATCCTGGTTCGAAGACCGGGGAAGGGGAAATTATTTGCGTCACATACTAAGTCCATTGCCCGGTGCCATCAAGGCTTATATTGTCGATCATAACAAGGATGGATTACCGGATATCTGGGCTCTTTTTTCACAGGGAAGCGAATGCATCATTGTTTATACAAATCTTGGCAACGGTCGTTTTCACCAGGAAAAAGTATTAAGTTTTCCTTCGGTTTATGGTTCCTCTTACTTCGAGTTAGCTGACTTTAACAGTGATGGCTATCCCGATATCGTGTATACATGTGGAGACAATGCTGACTTTTCAATGGTACTAAAGCCATATCATGGGGTTTACATTTTCACAAATGATGGGAAAAACAAATTCACCAACCAATTCTTTTTCCCGATTCACGGATGTTTCAAAGCAATAGCCAGGGATTTTGATAATGATGGCGACCAGGACCTCGCTACCATAGCTTTTTTTGCAGACTTTACTAACCAACCGGAAGAAGGGTTTGTGTATTTAGAAAACAAGGGTCAATATCGTTTTGAGCCCTACACTTTCCCGGAATCCGAACTTGGCAGGTGGCTGACTATGGATGCGGGTGATATAGATGGTGACGGCAAAATTGATCTTGTATTAGGTAATTTTTCGATCCGGCCTTCGGAGACAAAGCCAAAGAAAGATTGGAAAAAAGGACCGGCATTTATATTACTGAAGAACATAAATTGAGATTAATGTTAATCCCGGGGCTTTGCTTTGCTGATTCCATTAATTTTGCGGGTTATGGCCAATGTGTTCCTAAATAAAAAGATCAGTCAACGTGTACCGAATGGTCATCCCTGGATATTCAACAACGAAGTGAGAGAAATTGCCGGCGAATCGAAACCAGGGGATATCGTAGATGTATATACGCACGATAAAAAATTTGTCGGAAAGGGCTATCTTAATCCGCAGTCACAAATAGTTATTCGATTACTCACCCGGGATAAAAATGCGGTTATTGACGAAGCGTTTTTTCACGATCGTATTCTGAAGGCCTGGCAGTACCGGCAGCAAATTGGTTATTCTGAAAATTGCAGACTGATATTTGGTGAGGCTGATGAACTACCGCAGCTTATCATCGATAAATTCAACGATTATTTCGTAATTCAGACACTGGCACTTGGAATAGATGTCTGGAAAAACGAAATTGTAAAGGCTATAGAGAAAATATTTTCACCAAAAGGTATCTATGAAAGAAATGACGTGCCTGTTCGTGAACTCGAAGGCTTACCTCAACAGAAAGGATTTCTTTCAGCTCCTTTTGATACTAAGATCCAGATAGTTGAAAACGGACTCAGATTCCAGGTAGACATAGAAAAAGGACAAAAAACAGGTTATTTTCTCGACCAGCAGGATAACAGGAGGGCTATCCAACATATCGTTAAGGGCGCCGATGTACTTGGTGTATTTACCTATACCGGTACTTTCGAAATTCACGCTGCTCACTATGGTGCAAAATCAGTGCTGGGCCTGGATATTTCAGAAAATGCCGTTGAACAGGCTAACCTCAATGCTGCTTTAAACGGTTATGAAAATATCTGCAAATTTGAAGTGGCCAATGCCTTCGATGTTTTAAAAAACTGGGTGAAAGAAGGGCGACAATATGATGTGGTAATGCTTGACCCACCATCTTTTACCAAATCAAGGGAGAATATACAAAAAGCGATTGCAGGCTACAAGGAAATCAATCTCCGGGGAATGAAACTGGTTAAACCGGGTGGTTTCCTGGTTACCTCAAGCTGTACAAACCTGGTTCCTCCAGATCTTTTTGTAGACATTATGCAAATGGCAGCAAAAGATGCAAAACGTAAACTAAGACAGGTGTGTTTCCAGGCGCAGTCTGCTGATCATCCGATCATGCGGGAACTGGAGAATACGCACTACCTCAAGTTTATGATCACCCAAGTAATTTAAGAGAAATATGAAGTATGAATTATGAGTTATGAAAGGAGTTATGAGTTACGAAAATTTATTTTTCATACCGGATATTCTCATACCTATTATTCAACGGTTCTAAAAGTTGAGGATTATTTAGTGACCTGGAATTTTCCTGAATCTACTAGTTTGCCAAATTGATCTTTAAGTTGAAAGATATAGATGCCACGGTAAAAGTCGCTGAGGTTAACTGTGGTCTTTTGATCGACCTTGGATAATTCATATACCTTTTTACCTGTGAGGCTGAAGATTTGGAAATTATAATTTTTGTCAGCGTTTTTTTGAAAATCGAAGTTGATAACGGAAGTGGCAGGATTAGGATAAAATTTTACTATCCGGGCAACAGGCTCTTGTGCAGGGGTTTCCCTTGGGCGCTCCTGGCTTTTCGCTTGTAGTGAAACAATAAGGATGATGGACAGAGAGTAAAAAATCTTCATGCAAGATGATATTTTACGATTATGTCCCAAGATATTTCCATTAATTCAAATGTACAAATGATTTGAGATATTAAAGAAGTTACTAAGGGAAATATCTTAGTTTTTTACTCAGAAAGTATTATTACGATATTGCGCGTAAGTCGATGATTTGCAGCGAGATAGTTATGATATTGAGCTATTCCCAATTCGGGATTCACCCCGTTCAGTTCAAATTCTTCAACGTTTCATTGATTTTAGCAAAATCAGGCACTTCGCTGGCATTCTCCAATACCTCGGCGTATCTCACGATCCCGTTCTTGTCAATCACGAAAGCGGCTCTTTTAGACACCCCCTTCATTTCCATTCCAAAAGTTTCATATATAGTTTCGTAATTCCTGGAAATCTCCTTGTTGAAGTCGCTTAACAGTTCAAAATTGAAATGTTGTTCTTCCTTGAATTTACGAAGGGAATAAGGGGAATCAACACTAATGCCAAATACCACGGCGTTTGCTGAATTATAGGCCGCGATATTATCTCTTACCCCACAAAGTTCAGCAGTACATGTACTTGTAAATGCCAGCGGGAAAAATAAGAGCAACACATTTTTACCTTTTTGGTCATCAAGGCTAATTTTCTGCTTTCCTGTATTATATAACGCGAATGCCGGTGCCGTATCCCCTATTGAAATTGCCATGCTAATTTAAGATTGGTGAGTTTAAGATTGGTAAGTTTAAGATTGATTAGTTTAAGACTGGTGAGTTTAAGACTGGTGAGTTTAAGATTGATGTGTTTATGATGTTAGCTTAAGGTTGGTTAGTTTATAATTGATTAGTTTAAGACTGGTGAGTTTAAGATTGATGTGTTTAAGATTAGTGAGTTTATGTTTGGTTAGTCTAAATTGTTCAGGTGAATGTTAGAAATGCCGGGAAATAAATCCTTAAAATTTTGGACAAAGCATTTTGTACTGACTACTGTTGTCTCTTTTGATAAAACCAATATAGGACACAGAAAGTTCAATTCCACCTCTACCCATACTTGCAGTTTTTAAAGGAGAAATGTTTACATCATAACTCATTGCCACTGAAAGCGGGTACCGGTCAACTTTTATTACAGGGATAACAGCGTCTTTCCATCGCAGAAATCCCCCTGCATGTACGGTATATAAAGGGTTGTCCGGATTGTCTCCAAGTTTGTAGGAATAAAGTGCGCCCGCGATAGTTTCAGTATGACTGCCCTGGAGACTATAATCTGCCTGCAGATTGAAATAGGAATAATCGTCTACATTCAGCTTTACCCCGGCCGAAAACACATATTTCGCATTCAATTCAATTTCCGGGTTCCTGTAAAATGAATTTTTAGGCCGGTTCAGATGATGATAAGCGCCCCCGACAAAAAGACTATTAACCTGGCCCGTGCCAAAGGTTGTATTAAAACTCAGCCCGGCACTTGCATCCCAGGTAGTGAAATTTGGTGCAATGAACATTTCGCCGGTTGGGAGTGTGGGATCATAACCACCCGGACCGTATTGATTATCTGTCGTCATTTTAGACATATCAATGCTTTTCCTGATCATGCCGCCCATTACCCCAAAAGATAAATACATTGTTTTCTGGTCGCTGAGCGATTTATGATAGTTCAACGCCGGCAATACCTGGGAAGTTGTTAGT